>JAISHS010000016.1 GCA_031262405.1 Oscillospiraceae bacterium
TCGCCTTTGAAGTGGGAGAACACCTCGTATTCCGTGCCGAAAATCTTCCATCTGAAGTTGATGCCTCTGGGCATACGGATTTCTCTGAACACCTCGCGGAGTTCATCTTCCGACATTTCTACCAGCCACTCGAAGATGTCATCAGTGAGGATTTCGCGTAATTCTGCTTCTGTCATCTAACATAGCCTCGTTTCTTTGAGATTTGTTGTGTTTGCTCCAGTTCCTGCGCCGTGATTCTCTGATACGCCACGATGCGTTCACGCATTTTTCGGGTGCGTTCTTCAATGGATTCGACGCGCTGTAAATTCTTGCGGAGCGGCGCGATTTGCGCTGTAAGCGCTGTTTTTTGTTGTTTGAGGTTAGCGATTACCTCCGGCTCCTGTACGCGGCGGAGCTTGTTTTGGATTTTGGTGCGTTGCCCGATTAGACCATCAATCTGCTCCTTTGTGGAATCTTTGAATGCCACAAGCTGTTCTGTTGTGTCGATTTTGTTTCGATTCAACAGCTTCATTTCTTCGCATAACTGGTTGAATTTTCGGAGTTCATCCCAAAACAGCGGGTGGCGCGGCGGGCGGCGCTTGCCTTTCGGGATTTTGCCGAGCAAATACAAATAATGCACATACAGCGCTCGAAAGCCCGTGAGCTTGCTTGCGGTGTTCAGGTTGCCGCGTAAGCACATAACCGTGACAGAGCGTTTTGGCTGCTCATACGGCACAACCCGTCTTTGCCAACCGCCCTCGTACACGCGCTTCGTGATTGCATCCATCGAGTATTGCTGACCCAAGTGATAGAGAAATGTGTATTGTTCATCGCCGATTATGTTGATTGCCCAGTATCGCCCGCGCTTCTGGACTTCAAAGCCTTGCATTTTCAGTACAATGTGTAGCTGGTCTTTGACGCGGGAACCCGCGACGGCACGATCTATCGCTTGACGAAGGATGTTGTAGCGGGTCATCTCTCCGTTTTTCTCAGCCTCATAAATCGTGCGAGGGGTTTTCGTTTTCGGCGGATTCTCGATGACTTGTAGCCCGCGTTCTCGGCAGAGCATGTCGGCAATGCTCCGCATACGCGCGTACTCAGCTTTGGTGCGGTCGTATTTCTTGCCATCAACGAACGAAACGGAATTGAGCGCGAAATGCGCGTGAATGTGGTTTTTGTCCAAATGCGTGGTAACGACTACTTGAAATCTGTCGCCCCACATCTCGCGGGCAAGCGCCACGCCGATTTCTTGACACTCCTGCGCCGTCACCTCGCCGGGTTTGAAGCTGAGATAGCCGTGATACGCGAGCCGCCCATCCTCCTTGAAAAACTGGCGTTTTGTCAAAATCATCTCTTGTATTGCCGTCTCGGGCAGACAGTTAATTCCCTCGACATACGCCTTTTGAGCGGTTTTGTCGGCGCGGGTCGTGTAGCCGATTACGTCGAGCAGGGCTTGCATATTCGAATCGGTAGTGTCCTCGCGGGTTTTCTTGGGATTTTCCACATAATTGATGAGGTGGTCGAGCCGCCCTTTAACCGCCCAAAGGCTCGTGGTCGCCAATCGGTTTCCCCCTCTCCGGCGACAGCGCCGCCTTTTCAAACTGCAAGATGATGTCTTCGACTTGCGCGGCGGCTTCGGAGTTCGATTTCACGGCGGCGTGTAATTTGTACAGCCGCGCCACCGCCTCACGGAACGCTCTATCCGGCATAGGCTTGGGTTGATACTGCTTCAGCAGCGCCCGCGCCATCTCTGAAACGGTCAGCCCGCACAGCTTGGCATATTCGGTGATGGTCTTGCGCTCGTCCTCGGTAAAGTTAATCTTCAGCGGTCTAAAATTCGTCTTGCTCATAGGTGCCCTTTCTGCCCTGTGGGCGATTGGGGAGCGGAAGGCTCCCGAAAATGGGCGTTCGCCCGTTGCTCGCTAATCCCGTGGACAGACCACGGGTGTGTAAATCTCGCGGTGGAAATAATCGTTCTGCACCTCCTACTTAACGTGAATTTTTTGCGGTTTTGGTAAGCCTCTACCTAACGTGAATTTGAGGGCGTTTTGTACGGGTGTTTGCGAAAAAATATTTCCCCCTACTTAATGTGAATTTTGAGGCGTTTTGGCAGGGTATTCTCCGGAAAAATTGCTCTCTACTTATTGCACTTTTTCTGCCGTTTTGTACGGGTGTTTGACGAAAAATATTTACCTCTCTACTTAATGTGAATTTTGAGAGGTTTTGAGGGTGTGTTTTACGAAAACTTCCTCTATCTAACGTGAATTTTTTCTGGTTTTGAGAGGTCGTTTTGAAAAGCACTTCCTACTTAATGCACTTTTTGTAGGGGTATGAGAGGTCAATTTACAAAACCATCTCTACTAAATGTTAATTTCGGGGCGTTTTGGTAAGCTGTTTTGATCTGAAATTGTAAAAAAAGAAAAAAGCCCTCCTTTCGGAGAGTCGGAGCGCAAATAAATTGCAAAATCCCAAGTGAGTCCATACGAATCACAAGTGAGTCCATATGATTTTTAAGTTGGGTCTGATAAAATATAAAGATAGACTGGGGTTTATCATATAAACAGGAGGACTATCTAATGAAACATCTTCGGCTTCGAAAGCTTCTTTGCGCCGCTTTGGCGGTTATAATGTCATTGGGACTTCTGCCCGCGACGGTTAGCGCGGCAAGCAGCATCACGCCCGGCGGCGCGACCGTTTCGGGTACGCTCACGCCGGATAGCGGCTCTGCCGAATACACGCTCCCCGCTATGAACGCCGCGGATTCTTGGGGCGTGGAGTTTACGGTCAACGTTAACGGCGCGCCGGATTATGAAATCTGGCTCACGCTATACAGCGGCGATTACGACGGCTACACGGGGGACTTCGAGACCGAAACGGAAGATTTCTACGCGACAAGCACGAACGACTATGAGACGAAGACGGCGAGCGGCTTTACATACAAGAGCCCTGTCATTAGCCACGCCGCCGACAGCTACAAGTATGAGGTTTCAATACCCGAATATATGTGGGCAGATCTGCCGAGCAGCGTGAAAATCAGCTATTCGCTGAAATTATACAAGGAAACCGCGACCGATACGCCCACGCCGTCTGTCTCCGGCTTTTCCGATGTGAAAAGCGGCGACTGGTTCTATGACGCGGTAGTGTGGGGTGTGGACAAGGGTCTCTTCCAAGGCACGGGCGGCGCAAAGTTCTCGCCCAACGACAGCCTCAACCGCGCACAGTTCGTGACGATTTTGTCCAGACGCGCAAATATCGATCCCTCTGATTACGCCATGGCAAACGATTTTGACGACGTTGACTACAACGCGTGGTATGGTTCGCCCGTTACATGGGCCTATGAAATCGGCGTAACAAGCGGTACCGGCACACGCCAGTTCTCGCCGATGACGAATATCTCACGACAAGACCTCGTGACCATGCTCTACCGCTATGTTGGCCTTGTTGGCGGCGATACGAACTTAAATAACTCTAATGCCCTGCGCTCATTCACCGACCGGGGCGACGTCGCCTTATACGCCCGCGACGCCTTCACATGGGCGATTGACAAAGGGATTATCAGCGGCACCGGCAACAGTAAGCTTTCTCCGACGGCGACGGCCACCCGCGCCCAAGCCGCGAAGATTTTCATGACGGCGGACGAGTATCTCAGCTATAAAGCGCCGGTTGACGTTGACGCGCAGTATGAGCAGTCCGTGCAGACCGTGGACGAAGATATTGACGCCAAACTTGACGAACTGCTTGACGGCACTACCGTCGTGCCTTGCGAGGACGTGATGAGCGCAATGTACGACATGGCGCTCGGTTGGGAAGAGGACGGCGTTGTTTCAAATGTCACTTCGGAGGACAGCGCAATTCACTTCGACTACCCAGACGGAACGCCGGGCGGTATATTTATGAACACGCCGACGGAATGGGGCGCAGACACGGCGCAAGCTTCCGCATTGTCCGCTCCTTCGCTCGGGGCGGCTTCTGTCCCGGCGCAAACCGCCCTGAGCCTGAACAAAACGGCCATGCTCGGCAGGAATCCGGCGCAGGCGGTAAAATTGGCGGCGACCTCAACCGCCGCCGCTACCGACAACCCCAACGTCGTCGGAAACAACAAGGTGCTCTGGGCCTTTGACCGGTATTATTATTACAAACCGATGTTCTCCAACGATCTCGTCTCGGATCCGGTTTATGACAACATTGAGAGTATGCTCCGGAACAACACGCGCGGGTTATCCATTACGGAGGCGACTACGAACGTGGAGCTGATGAAAACGCTCGGAGATTACGGCGTGGTGCTCCTGACCTTCCCCGGTATAGTAAACCGAGGCGCAGGCACGGTCATCTTGATGGCTGAAAAACTCGGCGTCGCCCCCGCAAGCAAATACAAGGCTGATCGCCATGATGGAGCCGTGGCGCTTTACAGCGTGCTTACCCCCTCCGACCAAAAGGGCGCTTCGCCAAAAGACAGCACGCTCTTAGGTTCGGACACTTATGCACACGTGCAAAGCTTCGGCATAGTCGCTGAAAGATTCTTCAGCTTATATTACCCGAACGCGGATTCGCTGCCCAACTCCTTTATCCACTTCGGAACAACCGTATTTAGAAGAGGCACACTCGCAAATATCCTCTTTAACGCGGGCGCGGGCGTCGTGTCGGGCTATACCGACGACTTCAGGACGAGACAGGAGCTTGACGCGCTCAATGCGATGGTTTTTGTAATGCTGCGCGATACCGAGAACACGGCGGAGGACGCGGAAGCGGCAATAGTGGACAAGGATTTGAAATATGATTCCTTCAAGGCGATAGACGTGACTAAGGATTTTAAAATCAAAACTATGGACATAAACACCGAACTCGATATCCGCTGGCAGACAGACATAAGCGACGAGAGCCAATCCGGCAACTACCTCCGCTGGTGGGCGGAGCAGAAACAGACCCCACCGCCTACGAGTAATTATCCTCAGATAACCAAAGCTTGGATAGCGTTTGGAAGTTATAGTTATACCACAAATAATTGGCAAATGAGCCTGCGGCTTAATACCAATTCTGATAAACGTCTGTTCTATGTGACATTCCGCTATGATTTGACGGCTGTACCTACAACGGGGAATAAAGCGGGCCAGGAAGTTAAAATTAGTGTCACGAAGGAAGACGTTAACGGCTTTAATGGTGAATCAAGTCCGGGTGGTTCCGCTGGATATATTATTGTAGACAACGAGCTTACCACGTGTCAAATCAAGGACGCGACAGTGACGCTGATTTCATATAGCTATTATACAGACGAATACGGCGGTGAAATCACGACGGTGAAAATCCCCGAAAGCGAGCAGATTCCGGTTCATGCAACTGATGATGTATATTGACGTGATGGGGTGGGAGATACCTCTGGTCAAAGCAGACGATTTCGTGAGTTCATGGAACATAGAATAGAACAGTTCAAGGGCGGGAAGCACATCATGTGTTTCCCGCCCTTGGCGCTTAACTATAAATCAATTCGTTCCGAATTATTTCCTCCGCCCGGTTGCGGATGTTGCTCACCCGCTGAACCCACAGCATGGGATTTTGGGCTTTGAGCGTTTCTGTCAAGCCCTCCGCCGCCATCATCTGGCCGATGATAAGTTCAGCGCGTTCAAGCGCCGTAGTGTCGATTTCGTGCAAGTATTCGGACAGCTTGCCGCTCATTACCAGATTGGCGTACAGCCCGCGACGGTGCTTCTTGAGATAATCAAGCCGCCGTAGTCCCCACACCCCGATTTCGTATTCGGGCTGTTCGGGTACGGCAAGGTTCGGAATATGGTAGTCGCCGACAACGGAATACGTTCCGCCGTCTTGTTCAAATAAGGATTTCATCGTCTTTTTCTCCAATCAGTTTAGTATCGCTACAATCCCGTGTTCTGACTGCTGGGTATGATTTTTTGATGGGTACTTCCTTATCTGAACTCGCGCTTGACTTACTACTATAATGTAAAAAACACGGACGGGGCGTCGCCTCGTCCGTGTTGCGGTTTAGTGGACATTATTTCTTCTGTCGGAACGCTCTGTAATCAGATACCGCCCAACCGACAGCGCTCTCCGCGTCGAAGTCCGGGCAGATAAACATCACCCCATATCGGGACAAACACTCACGCGCGAGATGAACGCCTCGCCGCCGTCAAGATTTCTATTTCGTTCTTACTCCGCGTCTACCACATTCTCTACGAACCGGTGCAGAATCGCCGCGATTTCAGCGCGCGTGAGCGAACCCTTCGGGGCAAGCTGCGTCGCGCTTCTGCCGCGAATCATCCCGACGGAGACCGCCCACTCCATCGCGGTTTCGGCATAGCCGGAAACGTCCCCCGCGTCCGCGAAGGCGGAGAGATCGGCGGATGCGGAAACGTCCAGCCCCAGATGCTCGGCAAAGCGACAGAGAATCGTCGCCGCATCCTGCCGCGTTATATTCGCGTCGGGGTAGAATAGGCCGCCGATACCGCTTACTATGCCGTTTACGCGCGCCCAATCAACGGCAATTTCGTAATACGCGCCGTATGGCACATCACTAAACTCTATCACTTCGCTTGTTTTCACCGGCGGCGAACCCGCTAAACGCCACAGCACCGTCACGAGCATCGCGCGGCTCATTGCCGTATTCGGGCTGAACGTAGTCGCGCTTGTACCGTTAAACAGCACGGGGTCGTGGGTCGCCGCGAAATAAACATCCTCATAGAACCAATCGTCCATGCTCACGTCGCTAAACGGATTTTCCCACGCAGCGACTTCATCATAGCCAACAACGTACAGCGAGAGGTGCGGCAGCGTGAATGTGAAGGTTTTATCCTCCACATTGTACTTGCCGCCTAACTTCTCACGCTTGCCCTCGCCGTCCAAGTACCACGCGGCGGCGGGGGATTTGCCGTTGTAATTCACGGTCGCGGTGAAAACGCCGTTAAACTCGTGAATCTCCGCGCCGCCCGACGAGACGGAAATCTCAAACACCGTGTCGCCCGATTTGAGAGTCGCGCCCTGAGCCGCGCTTAACTCGCTCGGCTCAATTTGCCGCAGCGTCAGGCTGATTTGCGCGCCGCCCGCCGAGTCCACAAACGACGCGAGCGCGTCCGCGTCAATCGCGAGGTTACCGCCCGGAAGCTTTACGTCAAGCCCAAGCCCCGCGTCCGCGATTTTAGAAAGCGCGTCGGTCGGGATATTTACGATTGAAGTGCCTTTCAGCCCGGATAGGTCGAGCGAAACTACGCCGTCCTCGGCGCTTTCAATCAGCGCGTTTACTTTGCTCATCGGGAGCTGAAGCGTCACAGCGTCGCCGGACTTGGTGTACTCAATATTCACGCCGCCGCTGCCGGGGATGGTCGGCGTGGGCGGGATGTACGGCACACCATCAGTCCTCGGGAACACCGCCGTAATCACGCCGCTGTTTGCGTCGTTGGTCGCCGTCGCGCCCGCTACCGTGAAGAAGTTTTCCGCCACGCCCGCGAACGTATAGTTCGTCTTAGGCGTGAGAGTAATCGTCGCAGTGTAGACCGTGCTGTAGCCGAACGTCGTCGGAGCGCCGCTCCAAGTAACCGTGCCGGTGTACTGCGCGGTTTCGGTGATTGCCGTCACGGGAGCCGCGCCCACAGCGGGCGGGGTGACGCCCGCGATGGCAACGGTAGTATTGATCGCTACATTAACGCTGTAATTTACGCCTTGCGTACCAAACAAAAAGCCCATGCCCGCCAATACGGCGTCTTTTTTTAATACCAAGAAGCCGTTTGTATTTACAGTTCCGTCACTGTTCCTCCACGCCGCGTGGAAATTAATATCAATTGCTAAAGAGCTTGTGCTGACAAACATCGACGCTACCGGTGCATCGATTTCTGTTCCAGGTGTCCCATTATTAATCGCGGTAGCCGCTCCGATTTTGTACCACTTCTGTGAATTATAGTATACGGAGTTCGTAATCGTTCCGACAAATTTATCACTTGATGTCGTATACACACCTGCATTTAACAAAGTCGTATACACACCTGCATTTAACAAATTGGTGAATGTTCCGCCCTCTGTAATTCTGTCCATCTTGAAATTGGCGCCGTTCGAATCTCCTATGCCATTCATATAAGAGGTAGAGTTTGTCAGTCTAATATTTTCTGGATTATTATTGTCAGTAAAACCATGTGATTTGTTTTCAAACGACAAACAATTTTCCACAATATGTTCCGTTCCTACTCCCGAACCGCCCAATTTAAAGCCGCAACCGTCACTGAATTGTGAAAATATGCCTGCGGATGTGTAACCATTTCTAAATGCAATACAATTCTTCATCGTAATGACACCAATCGGACCTGTTTCAGATTCCGCATACAAATCCCAACCGTCGCCCACATTGTTATACGAAATACAGCCGTCAAAGGTGTTATTACCGCAAGTTAATCTAGCGGCAAAACCATCCGCATTTGCTCCTGTCGCAGGGTCGTTGTTATCGAACGAGGTACAGTTTAATATGAAGTTATCCTTTGGCCAATCCGCATTAGTTAAGGATGGATCACGTCTGCCGATTTGTAAGCCTGAATTTCTGTTTGCTTCAAATATACAGTTTTCAAGCACATTATTATTTCCTGATATCATAACGCCGTTATCTGCCGCGCCGTAGAATCGAATACCTTCCACATACCAGTAACTGCCGCTTAACTGCAACCCTCTTGGATTAGATGACGTGTCTCCACTATTATAGCTCTGAGTTGAAAAGTCAAGCGTTACCGTTGCGCCTTTTGAGGCCCTCAATGTTTTATACTGCTGTGCCGTTCCATTGTTGGTATATTCAATGGTGAGCTGCGTATCAAATGAATAGACGCCATCTTTCAAGATAATAGTCACACCATCTATGGTTGCCGCCGCAGAAAGCGCATCTTCTAATTTCATAGGGTCAGCATAGCTGCCCGTTGCAGGACTTTGTGCATCCGGCGAACAATAAAGTACATTGAGGAAATATATATCGTTTAATTCTGACAGACCTGTGCGGTAACCTACCGTATCGGCTTCAGACGCTTCTGTAACCGCCTGCGCCGTGACAAAAAGGCTGAGCGTCAGCATGATCGCCAGCGATAAAGACAGTACCTTTTTTGACGCCCGCCCGCCTAAATGCTTATGTACCGCCGCTTTGCGTATGCTTTTTGTCTTTCTCATAATCATTTAGTCCTTTTCTTATTTTCAAGCTCTACTTGCGTCCAGCTTTGAGTATGTAGTCGTCATAGGCTTGCTCCTGATGTTTAGTAAATACAGTTTAGCATATTCCGCGCTCGAGCGCAACGGGGAGAAGATGGAATTACGACAGCATTCCGGTGCTCGGCGATCTGTCGCGCTTGAGCGCCTTTTGTCCCCCAAAAAAACGTATTTTCCGGTTGCGCAATGACGCACTATATTATATACTTTTAAGTAAAGTTTGGGTGCAAGGATTACCGGCAACTATGCTTTAATGGAGGTTGTATTTATGAAAAAACAGACAGTCGGGCTGCGCGGAGAAACCGTAGTCAGCCTGTTTCGTAAGACAGCGAAGGTTTACGCAGATAAAAACTCAGTGACATATGCCGGAAAAAGCCTTACCTACGCGCAGTTCGACGAGTATACGGACAATATCGCGGCAAAGCTCGTTTCACTCTTCGGCGAAACCGGCGAAACAGAAACACAGCCGGTGGTGGGCATCCTCACGGGGCGCAGCGAGTATATGCCGCTTTCTATGATGGGCGCTGCGAAATCGGGCGCGGTGTATCTCCCGCTTGACCCTTCATATCCGAATGACAGGCTTGAATTTATGCTCGCCGACAGCGGAGCCAAATTCTTGATTGCGGACAGGGATTTGGTCTCCAAAGTGGAAGGCGCCGTTGCACGCGAAGACATAATTCTGCTGTTCACTGACGAGATATACTCTCTTCCCAAAGCGGGCGCGAGTATCGTCTCTCACGCGCCTAAGCCGGAGGATTTGATTACGCTCATATACACATCGGGAACTACGGGGGCGCCGAAAGGCACGAAGATGCACCACGCGGGGGTTTTGCACTTCGTGAATTGGTACCGAAAGGAAACAGGGACAATCGCCGGTGACAATACTGCGGCTTACTTCTCCTGCGGCTTCATCGCGCATACCATGGACTTGTATTCACCGCTAATCGCGGGAGCCTGTATGCACGTTATCCCGACGGAAATGCGCCTGAACCTGCCGAAGCTGAAAGAATACTATGAAAAGAACAATATAGCCAAAGCGGCGCTGACGGCGCAGGTGGCGAGACAGGTTGTGCTGAACTATCTGCCCAAGACTCTCAGGGTTTTGCTCATCGGTTCGGAAGCGGCCGTTCCGTTTGAACCGCCGAAAGGTCTGAAGCTTGTCAATATGTACGGCATGACTGAGACAAGCCTTGCCGCAACAAGCTTCGTCATCGATAAATTGTACGACAAAGTGCCCATCGGCAAGCCGATAGAAGACACGCTGGTGTACATATTAGATGAACAGGGCAATCTCGCGCCGGAGGGCGCAGTCGGAGAGCTTGCGGTGGCGGGCGTTCAGGTATCGGGCGGCTATATTGGCAGGGATGAACTCACTGCCGAGAGGTTTATCAAGAACCCCTTTTCGGACGACCCCGCCTATGCGCGGATGTACAAAACGGGGGATTTGGCGCGTTTATTAGACGACGGGAACCTTGAATACATCGGGCGAAGCGATTTTCAAGTGAAAATCAGCGGCTTTCGCGTGGAGCTGCCCGAAATCGAGCGCAGAATGCGCGAGTACCCCGGAATTACTAACGCGGTGGCGGTCGGCGCGGACGCGCCTAGCGGCGGCAAGCGGATTCTCGCATATATCGTTTCGGATGAGACCGTTGACATTGCCGCGCTAAATGCTTTCGTCGAGGAAAAACTTCCGCCGTACATGGTTCCGTCCGGGACTATGCAGCTTGAGAAGCTGCCGCTGAATCAAAACGGCAAGCTCGATAGAAAGGCTCTGCCGAAAATAGAAATAGCGGACGAAGACGCAGTTTTTGCGCGAAGCGAAAGAGAAAAGATAGTTGCGGCAGTCTTTGAAGAAATCATGGGGCTGGGGAAAATCGGGGTGACGTCCGATCTGCTGAAGCTCGGCCTTAACTCGCTTACAAGCATTAGTGCGGCGGCAAAAATCTCCGACCGCTTCGGCGTCGAGCTTTCCGCGCCGCAGATTATGCGTGAGCGCACAATAGAAAAGGTTGCGGCGCTCATATCCGGCGAGACGGACGAGGCGCACGATGCCGCGTCTGCTGCCGAAAGCAGAACATCTTTCCCGCTGACAAAGAATCAGCTGGGCATATATTTCGCCTGCGCCGCCGACCCGGACGACCTTGTTTACAATATCCCCTGCGAAATAAAATTCAGCTCGGCGGTGAACGCAGATATACTCGCTGACAGTGCGATAGCCGTCGTAAACGCGCACCCATATCTCAAGACGAGGCTTGAGGAAACGGGCGGGGAAACGCGGCAGATTAAGTCATATGGGCGGAGCGCAACTGTCACAAAAACGAATTGCACGGACGACGAGTACGCGGTGGTTAAAAAGAATTTCATCCGCCCCTTCAATCTGCTCGGCGGCGATTTATACAGAATCGAGATTTATAAAACAGACACTGCCGTCTATATCCTCTGCGATTTTCACCACATCATCTTCGACGGCTCGTCGATGGGCATTTTCATGAGAGACCTTGCGCGAGCATACGCCGGGGAGAAGCTCGAGACCGAAAAATACACGGCCTTTGACGTTTCGCTGGCGGAGGAAGCTCTTGAGGACGGCGCAAAATACCGCAAGGCCAAAAAGTTTTTCGAGAACCTAATCGGCGACGGGGAGGGCGCCAGTCCGCTGCCGTTTGAAAAGGACGAAGCCCGCAGCGGAGTTGGAACGGAAATCGCCTCGATTGATTGCTCGAAAGTTGATGGCACAATACGCGGTTTGGGGGTTACTGCCGCAAACGTATTTATGGCGGCGGCGGCGCTGGCCGTGAGCCGCTATGCCCCGGACGGCGTATTTGAGGATAATTCCCTGCGTATAGCCTCTCTCAACCGCGGACGCGAAGGCTCCAAAACGCAAAGCTCTGTCGGCATGTTCGTCAAAACCTTGCCGACCGTGATTGACATGGCCGGTGAAAAAACCCTGTCGGAATATATTCTCGCGGTGCAGGACAGAATGCTCGCGACAATCGAGAACCAGGCATATTCATATATGACCGCATCCTCCGAATTCGCCTATAACGCGCAAATAGCATACGGATACCAGGCAGGCTTGGTAGACGAGCAGATATTTGAGGGCGAGGCCTGCAACCCGATACAGGCTCCGTTCGATCGCGCAAAGTTCCCAATTTCAATCGCCGTGAATAAGGACGGCGAAACGTATTTGGTGCAGCTTGAGTACGACAAAGCGCTGTTTGAAGACTTCTATATCAAGAATCTGGCGGACAGCATAGTTTACACGGCGAAAAGCTTTGCCGAAAACCTAGACACGCGCGTTTCGGACATATCCGTGACCACGCCCGAGCAAACGCGCCGTATCCTCGAGGACTTCGCGGGCGTGAAGTCTGACGAGGTGCGCGGGGAGACGATCGTCAGCCTGTTCCGCAAGACGGCGCAGACTTATGGCGGCAAGAACGCCGTAGTGTTTGCTGGGAAAAGCCTTACTTATGCGCAGTTCGACGAATATACCGACAATCTCGCGGCAAAGCTCGTCTCGCTCTACGGCGAAACAAGCAGCCAGCCGATAGTGGGAATTCTCACGGACAGAAACGAATATATGCCGCTCTCCATGCTGGGTGTGATGAAGTCGGGCGCGGCATATCTGCCGCTTGACCCGTCATACCCGACCGACCGGCTGGAGTATATGCTCACGGACAGCGGGGCGAAAATCGTAATCGCGGACAGAGGCTTGGCGACGAAGATAGAAAACGCGACCTTGAGCAACGACGTAACGCTGGTTTACACAGACGAGATTTACTCTCTGCCGAAAGCGGATTCAGCAGTCCTCGCACACGCGCCGAAGCCGGAGGATTTGATAACGCTGATTTACACCTCCGGGACTACCGGCAAGCCGAAAGGCACGATGGTTCACCACGCGGGGGTAGTAAACTTCGTCAACTGGTATAAGAAGGCAATCGAAATAACCCCCGACGACAATGCGACGTCTTACATAGCCTGTGGTTTTGACCCGCATATGCAGGATTTGTACTCGGCGCTCACAAGCGGCGCCTGTCTGCATGTCATTCCCGAAGAGATGCGCCTGAACCTGCCGGAGATGAAGGACTATTTTGAACGAAACAATATAACCAAATCCTGTATGCCTACGCAGATGGGCAGACAATTCATAATGAATTATCTGCCCGGCACGCTAAAAGCTTTCAGCGTCGGCGGCGAAGCGCTGATGCCCTTTGAGCCGCCGGAGGGACTCAAATTCTTCAACCTTTACGGCCCGACGGAGACGAGTATAGGCGTGACCGGCTTCATCGTCGATAAGCTGTACCCCAAGCTACCGATAGGCAAGGCGATAGACAATACCGCGCTGTATATAATCGACAAGCAGGGTCATCTCGCGCCTCCGGGAGTGGCGGGCGAGCTGGCAGTCGCGGGCGTGCAGGTGACGAACGGCTATTTGGGACGCGAGGAGCTTACCGCCGAAAAGTTCGTTAAAAATCCGTTCTCAAGCGACCCGGCCTACTCGAAAATCTACAAAACCGGCGATTTGGCGCGTTTCCTTGACGACGGAAACGTCGATTTCATCGGTCGGCGAGATTTTCAGGTGAAGATTCGCGGCTTCCGCGTCGAGCTGCCGGAAATTGAGCGCAGGATACGCGAGTACCCCGGAATCACGAATGCCGCGGTGATTGCCGCCGACGCACCCGGCGGCGGCAAGCGGATTTTAGCTTACATCGTTGCGGATGAAGCTGTGGATATTGCCGCGCTGAACACCTTCATCGAGGAAAAACTGCCGCCGTATATGGTTCCGTCCGGAACGGCGCAGTTAGATAAGCTGCCGCTCAATCAAAACGGCAAGCTGGACAGGAAGGCTCTGCCCGAAATCGCGGTCGTCGACGCCGAGAACACCCCGCCTGGTAACGATCTCGAGCGGATGATTTCCGACATCATCGCGGAGATAATGGGTGTAGGGTCAATCGGGGTTCTCACCTCGCTCGCGCAGGCGGGACTCGATTCACTCTCAGCGATTAGGGCGGCGGCGCAGATTTCCGACAAAACGGGTGTGGGAATTTCCGCGCCGAAGATAATGAAGGCGAAAACTATACGCAAGCTTGCGGAGCTTTTGGCGGCAAAGGGCGTCGCCACCGGCGCACAGGCCGCGCCGACGGAGCAGTCAATTCAGCCCGCTGTTACTGCCAAAACACGGCAGTTTGCGCCGCTGACTAATAATCAGCTGGGCATTTACTTCGCTTGTTGCGCTTGCCCCGGCGCGGTTACTTATAACATCCCTGCGGAGATCAAATTCGGAGCAAAAACGGACGCGCGCAAGCTGAGTGACGCCGCCGCGAAGGTCATAAATGCGCACCCTTACATAAAGACAAGGCTCGAAGAATCGGGCGGGCAGCCTCGCCAGTATGTGCTTTCTGAGGAGCCCGCTAAGGTTGAGTACCGCGAGTGCAGCGAAGCCGAGTATTCGGCGGCAAAGCAAAGCTTCGTCAGACCCTTTGAGCTAATCGGCGGCAGACTGTACAGAATTGAAGTCATAAAGACCGAAGAGCGCGTCTATATGCTCTACGATTTCCACCATATCATCTTCGACGGCGTGTCTGCGGGAATATTCCTGACCGAGCTTGCCGAGGCGTATGGCGGCAAAGCGCCCGCGAATGAAGCGCACTCCGCGTTTGAGCTCGCGCTTTTAGAGCAGGATGAAGCCAAGGGCGAGAGCTACGCCGAAGCCAAGGCGTTCTTTGAAAACCTCATAGGCGACGGCGAGGGCGCAAGCCAAATTTCGAGCGATAACATTAGCTCTCAAAGCGGAGTTCGAACCGTAAAATCCCGCGTCAGCCGCGAGTCTGTCGAGAACGCCATTCGGGACTTTGATGCTACCCCCGCGAACTTTTTCCTCGCGGCGGCGGCGTTGACGCTGAGCTTGTATGCCCCCTCCGCGCAGGTTGTGGGCAAATCTCTCAGGATAGCCTCCGCCAGCAGCGGCCGCGAGAGTACCCTCTATCAAAACAGCTTCGGAATGTTCGTCAAAACCCTGCCGACGGTCATAGATATTGCGCCGGAGCTCGGCGCAGCGGCGTACATCTGCGCCGTTTCGGACAGGATGTTTGAGACGATTGACAATCAAATTTATCCCTACATGCAAGCCGCCTCCGACTTCGGCTATTCCTCGCAGGTTATGTTCGCCTATCAGGGCGGACTCATGGGCGAACTTAAGCTTGATGGCGAGCCTTTCGAGATGAGCGGTTTAGGCTTATCGGATCCGAAATTTCCGCTCACAATCTTCGCCAACACGGAAGGCTCGGACTATACCTTTGAGCTGGAATACGACCGCGCCTGCTTCGAGGACTTTTACATCGATAACCTAGCCGAGAGCATGGCTTGCGTCGCAAAGCGTCTCGCCGAAAGCCCTTACCAACGGCTGGGTGAAATCTCGGCTGCGACGCCGGAGCAGCGCAGACAGGTACTGGAGGACTTTGCCGGGCGCAAGACAGACGAGGTACTGGGTCTCACGGTAGTCGATATGTTCCGCGACATTGCGGCGCGCATGCCGGAGCACGTCGCCGTCGTCAGCGGGAATCGCCGCTTGTCCTATGCGGAGCTGGACGCGGAAACCGACAGAATTACGGCATACCTTGCCTCGGTAAATACCGGTAAAAGCCCCATAGCCATAATGGTCGGCAGGAGCGAGAATATGCCAATATTCGCGCTTGCCGCCCTCAAATCCGGCGCGCCGTATATGCCGCTCGACCCCGGCTACCCGACGGATCGCCTGAGATTTATGCTGAGTGACAGCGGCGCGGCCGTCCTCATCTCCGACAGGGGGCTTGATACTGATGAAAACGGCGACACTCACTTCCCGGAGTTTGACGGAAAAAAACTTTATACTGACGACCTGCGACGCGGGGAATTCGGCAAAACCCTCGCCCTGCCCGAAAGTCCGACGCCGGATGACCGCTTCATCCTGCTCTATACCTCGGGAACTACGGGCAATCCAAAGGGCGCGCTGTTGCCGCACAGGTCAGTCGTAAACTTCATTAACTGGTACAATCACAACTGCAAGCTGACGAAAACAGACGTGGTTCCGGCCTACGCCAGCTTCGGTTTCGACGCAAATATGATGGATATGTACAGTGCGCTTACCACCGGTGCCTGTCTGCATATCGTTCCGGAAGAAATGCGTCTGGACCTGCCTGCAATAGCGAGCTACTACGAGGAAAACGGCGTTACGGTCGCCTTCCTCACAACGCAGATTGCAAGACAGTTTGTGGAGATGGGGCGTTATGGTTCGCTTCGCGTCCTAGGTACGGGCGGCGAAACAATGCTGCCCTCCAATCCGCCGGAGGGGCTGGAGCTGAATAATCTTTACGGTCCGACCGAAACGACGGTGGCCGTGGCGGCACTCAAAGTGGATAAATATTACAGCCGCGTCCCGATAGGCCGCGCGCTTGACAACACCGCTCTCTATATCGTGGACAAAAACGGCAATCTCGCCCCCGCCGGGGCCTTCGGCGAGCTGACTATCGCCGGAAGACAGGTGGGACTGGGCTACCTAAACCGCCCGGAGCTCACGAGCGAAAAGTTTGTCAAAAATCCCTTCTCCGACGATCCGGAGTACGCGACGATGTATCGCACCGGCGACTTAGCGCGGTTCTTGCCTGACGGCAACGTGGACTTCATCGGTAGGTCTGACTTCCAAGTGAAGATTCGCGGCTTCCGAGTGGAGCTGACGGAGATTGAAGCCCGTATCCGCGAGTATCCGCCGATAAAGGACGCGGCGGTTATAGCATCTAACGCGCCGGGCGGCGGAAAGCGGATTCTCGCGTACATTGTCTCGGATGAAACAGTCGATATAGCCGCGCTGAACGCCTTCATCGAGGAGAAGCTACCCTACTACATGGTTCCCGCCGGTACCAAGCAGCTCGAGCGCATCCCGATCAACCGCAACGGCAAGGTTAACCGCAAGGAGCTGCCCGAGATTCAGTCTGCAGATAGCGCAGAAGCCGTTCCGCCGAGCACGGACACGGAGCGGCTTGTGGCGGAGGTCGTTTCCGGGATTATGGGCGAGAGTAACATCGGCATAAACTTGAACCTGATGCAGTCGGGGCTGGACTCTCTGTCGGCCATCCGCGTCGCGGCGAAAATCTCCGAAAAAGCCTCTGTCAACATCTCCGCGCCGCAGATAATGAAAGCTAAAACCATCGAGAGTATCGCGGCGCTTCTGGATGGTGTGATTCCCGCGTCGGGGAGAAGCTTCCCCGACAACGCGCCCGATGAATCCGCCGCGCCCGCCGTATCATATCCGCTCACGGCGAATCAGCTCGGGGTCTACTTCGCCTGCGTGAAGGACCCGGGGAGCTTGGCGTATAACGTGCCGTTCGAGATGAAATTCCCCAAGGGGATAAGCGCGGAAAGGCTAAAACAGAGCGCGGAAGCGGTTATCAACGCACATTCATACATCAAGACGCGGCTCGTCCTAGAAAACACTCAGCCGCGCCAAAAGCGCCTCGACGATGAGCCCGCCGAAGTGGAGCTGATAAACTGCACCGAGTCGGAGTTTGGTATGCTAAGGCGCGAATTTGTGAAGCCCTTCGGTCTTTTCGAGGGCAATCTCTACAGAATAAGCGTCTGCGACACGGGCGGGTCGGTGCACATGCTCTGCGACTTCCACCATATCGTGTTCGACGGCGGTTCGCTTGAGATTTTCATGTCCGACCTCTCCCGCGCCTACGACGGGGCTGAGCTGGAAAGCGAAACCTTCACGAGCTTCGACTATGCCCTGCTTGAGGAAAAGCGCAGCGGCGGCGCAGCGTTCGAGAAATCGAAGAGCTTCTTCGCCGGGCTTCTCGCAACGCTCGGCGGGACGACGGCTCTGCCGGAGAATCAAGGTACGAGAACGGGAAAAGCGGCTCAAGTGCACGTAAAAATAAGCCGCGCCGTGATTGACGGCGCGATAAAAGGCCGGGGCATTACAGCCGCGAACCACTTTCTTGCGGCGACAGCCCTTGCCGCCGGTCGCTTTGCGTCCTCCGCAGAGAAGCTCCCCGGAGAAAAAGAGGGGCTGCGCGTAGCCCTAGCCTCCATAAACAGCGGACGCGACGATATGCGCTTGCAGAGCAACTTCGGTATGCTCGTCCAAACGCTGCCGACGATTATTGATATTCCGGCGGACTCTAGCGCGGAGGCTTTCACCGCCGCCGTTCAGGAGCGAATGCTCGAAACCTTCGACAGCCGCTTCTATCCCTATATGCGCGTAACCTCCGACTACGGCTATAACCCGCAGATTATGTACGCCTTTCAGGGCGGCGTATTAACGGAGCATCGCCTCGCGGGGCAGCCGTTTTCCCTAGAGCCGCTGACGCTCAGCTTCATCAAATTCCCGATAAACATCACCATTTCCGTGGACGGCGGGGATTATGGAATCGTTGTAGAATACGACGATTCAAAGTTCACCCTGCCGTTTATCCATACCTTTGCGGAGTCTATCGCGGCCTGCGCCGTGAAGCTCGCGGAGCCCGCAACGCCGCCGGTTCGGGAGATTAGCGTCTGCTCACCGAATCAGCTTCGCATAGCGGAGGGCTTTGGCCGACGCTTCGGGACAACCGCGCCGCCCGAATTCTCCTCGCTCGCGGAGATGTTCGAGGCTTCCGCAGGACGCAATCCCTCCAAGACTGCGCTCGTCGCTTCCGGCGAGAGCTATACATTCAAGCAGCTGGAGCTTAAGGCAAACGCTCTCGCAAACTCCCTCTTAAAACGCGGAGTAGTAAAGGGCGACCGCGTGGCGTTCATGCTGCCCAGAACCGCCGGAGTAATTGTGTCCATGCTCGGCATAGTCAAAGCGGGCGCGTGTTACATTCCCATAGACCCCGAGTATCCGCAGGAGCGCATTGCGCATATTTTAAGCGACAGCGGCGCGAAGCTCCTGATCACAGCCGAGCTTTACGGCGAGCTTATGGAGTGCGGCGACTCGGCAAAGCCGCGCGTAGAAATCGCGGCCTCCGACCCCTGCTATATCATCTACACCTCCGGCTCCACGGGTCTGCCGAAGGGCGTGGTAATCCCCCACGGCGGCATTGTGAATTACTGTCTGGACGTCCCTGAAAACAGGCACGTCCGCTCCCTGACGGATGCAGACGCCACGATGGTTTCGGTCACCACGGTCTCCTTTGATATGTTCCTCAAGGAGGCGTTCACGACGCTCATGAACGGACTCACCCTAGTTTTGGCAAATGACGATGAGGCGAAGGAGCCGAAAAAGCTGGCGCAGTTGTTCAAACAGAGCGGCGGCAACGCGTTCAACGCGACGCCCTCGCGTATGCTCGGTTATCTGGAGCTTCCTGAGTTTGCGGACGCTATAAAAGGCTGCAAGGTCGTGATGGCGGGCGGCGAAAAATATCCCGCCGCGCTCTATAAAAAGCTCCGCTCACTCACGGACGCGGTGCTCATTAACACCTACGGTCCGACCGAGACCACTGTCTCCTGCAACGGAAAAATCTTGGGCGGCGGCGCCGTTACCGTCGGTGCGCCGATGCATGGCGTAATCGAGGCGGTGATGGATATATACGGCAACCCCTTACCCGTCGGCGTTACAGGGCAGCTTTATATCGGCGGCGCGGGACTGGCGCTCGGCTACTTCGGCGATACAGCCAAGACGGATGCCGCTTTCGTGGACGTCGACGGCGAAAGGTACTACAAATCCGGCGACTTGGCGCGGTGGACGGATTCCGGCGAGATTGAAATCCTAGGCCGCAACGACGGTCAGATAAAGCTGCGCGGGCTGCGCATCGAGCTGGGCGAAATCGAAAACAGGCTCTCCTCCATAGACGGCGTAGATTCCTGCGCGGTGCTCGTCCGTAAAATTCGCGGGCAGGAGCACCTCGCGGCCTACTACACAGCGGCGCGCGTAATTGCTCCGGAGGAGCTCCGCGACGCGCTCTCGCTCTCGCTCACAAAATACATGGTGCCGACAGCGTATCTCCAAATAGAGCGCTTCCCGGTTACGCCTAACGGCAAGACCGACCTCAAGGCTCTGCCCGAGCCGAAGCTTTTACAGTCGGAGGACTACGAGCCGCCCGCAAACGCTGCGGAAGCGGACTTCTGCGAGATTTTCGCCGCAGTTCTGGGTTTGGAGCGCGTCGGAGTAAACGACAGCTTCTTCGCTATCGGCGGCACGAGTCTCCTAGTCACCATGCTCACAATCGGCGCGATGAAAAAGGGCTATGAAATCAGCTACGGTGAGGTTTTTGCAAATCCCACCCCGCGTAGCCTCGCTGAAATCTGCGGAAAAACCGGGGAGGCTCTCGCCGAAAATGCCGAAAATTCCAAGGCTGCTCCACCCGTTTCGGCGCGCGGGAATATTGACATAGGCGGCGACGGCTTCGACTATACCGCCATAAACGCTCGGCTTGGAGAGAACACCATAGCCTCCCTCATAAAGGGTCAGAAACGCGAGCTCGGCAATATCTGCCTGACAGGCGCAACGGGCTTCCTCGGAGTCCACGTTCTCTATGAGTTCCTGAAAAGCGAGCGCGGCGCGGCGTATTGCATCGTGCGCGGCGGGAAGAGCGACTGCGTGAAGAGGCTCAAGTCGCGGCTTGTCTACTATTTCTCAAACGGCTTTGACGAGCTTTTCGGCTCCCGAATCGTGGTCATCGAAGGCGACGTCACATCATTCGAGGTCTTCGACAAGCTGAAAGCTCTGCCTATTGACACCTTAATCAACTGCGCCGCCAATGTAAAGCATTTCTCCGCCGGTACGGACATAGAGGACGTAAACATCGGCGGGGTTCGCGGAGCCGTGGATTACTGCAAACAAACGGGCGCGCGGCTTATTCACATTTCAACCGCGAGTATCGCGGGCATGAGCGTGGATGGTTCGCCCCCGGCGGACACTGTTCTGAACGAGCAAATGCTGTGGTTCGGACAAGATATTTCAAATAAATACGTAAGCAGTAAGTTCATGGCGGAGCGGCTCATACTCGCCGCCTGTGCGTCAGACGGGCTTGACGCGAAGATTATGCGTGTCGGTAACTTAATGGCGCGCGCCTCCGACGGGGAGTTCCAGGCTAATTTCAGCTCGAACTCGTTCCTTGGCAGGCTCAAGGGCTACAGCATTGTTGGGCGCATACCCTATGAAACGATGGGGCAATCGACGGAGTTTGCCCCGATTGACTGCACCGCCGACGCCATACTGCGTCTTGCTAAAACGCCGAAGGAGTGCCGCGTGTTCCACCCGTATAACGACCACGAAATATTTATCGGGGACGCGATTAAGGCGCTTGGAAGTATTGGGATTAACATACAGCCAAGCGACCTTTGCGAATACTCTGCGGCCTTCAACGAAGCTATGATGGACTCGTCCAAGGCGAAGGATTTAAGATCGCTCATTGCCTACAGTGTTCGCGGCAGGGAGATTGCAAGTCTAAAATCCGAGAACAACTACACCTCGCAGGCGCTGCTGCGTTACGGCTTTATGTGGCCGATAACAAGTCTCGAGTATCTGGATAATTTCTTTAAGTTCGTGGCAAGATTGGGATATTTTGACATATGAGAGGAGACAAGCCGCTATGATAGACCGTACAAATACGCTGATAAATAAAAAATTTCGGGCTTTTCTAATCCCCACCATTGTCAGCACGGCGGCGCTCGCCGTGGCCTCCGTCATAGACAACATACTCGTCGGCAACCTGCTCGGCGAAGCGGAGCTTGCGGCCATAGGTCTGTCGAGCCCCTTCATTTTCGCACTCAATACCATTGCGCTGCTGTTTATGGTAGGCGGCCTCATATCGGCGTCCGCAGCAAAAGGACAAATGAATGAGCGGAAAGCGAACCTGCTGTTCACCTTGTCCATCTACGGGGGAGCTTTCGTACTGCTGATTTTCGGCGTTGCGATTTATAGCTTTGCCGAGCCTATCGCACGCCTACTTGCCCTGGGCAAAGAGAGCCTCGTTCCCTTTGTTGTGAACTATCTGCGAATGTCGGCCTTCTCCGGACCCTTCGTCTTGTTCACGCTCGCCCTGTCGCAGTACATGAGAGCGGAGGGACAAGTGCGCGCTTCGGCGGTCATTCCCATTGTCGCGAACGCCGCCGACCTCGTGATGGGATATGTGTTCATGGCTCATATGGATATGGGAATTTCCGGGGCGGGGCTTTCAACGACTCTCAGCTACGTAGTCGGCGTTTTACTCACGATACCGTACCTCGCTTCAAAGAAAAGGGCGTTTCGGTTTATTCTCCCTAAGCTTCGCGAGCTTGCGTATTACCTAAGCATCTTCGAAGCTGGCATGTCGCGGTCGCTCGGCGCGCTTACCGTCATGCTGCGAAACATTATTCTGAACGCTATCATTCTCTCGGCGCTCGGAGTAAACGGAATGACCGCCATGACTGTAATAACCAGCGTTATGAACCTTGTCAAGATTATAATAAGCGGAACATCGGACACTCTCGCACCTATAATCAGTACGCTGAACGGGGAGCGTGATTTCTTCGGAGTTCGGGAAAGCGCCAAAGCTGCGTTTAAATTCGTAATCACAGCCTGCGTCATTGTCTCTGTCTTTTTAATCGCCTTTCCGCAGCTTATCGGAGCCGCCTTCGGCGTCCGTGACGCACAGGTGCTGGCAGTGCTGAATCCCGCGATAAGATTATATACGCTGAGCTTTACGTTTTTCGGAATCGTCAATATAATGCAAACCTTCTACGCTGCAACGGGCAGGGCAAAGCTCTCGTCCTTTATCCCCATAGCCGACGATTTTGTCTTTATTTCGGTGTTCGTCTTTGCGCTCTCGCTGATAAACGCAGATTTGCTGTGGCTTGGTTTCCTGTTCGCGGAACTTCTGACCATAGCGACTGTGCTGATAATCGGCGCGCGTGTGCGCCGCCGCAGCGACGCGGAGGGTGTGCTGCTGCTGAAGCCCGGGAACCCGGACGAGCGCGTCTGGGACACGACAATACCTGCGGATGTTGACAGCGCCGTCAATCTTTCGGAGCAGGTAATCGGCTTTTGCACCTCAAACGGCACCCCCTCCGAGCTTGCCGTTCGCGTCGGAATCGCCGTCGAAGAAGTCGCCGTCAACATCGCAAAGTACGGCGGCAACAACCGCTCCAACGCGATAGACATACTCGTCCGGCTTGACGGCGAGAAGCTCACCCTGCGTATCCGCGACGACGGTCAAATCTTCTCGCCGCTTGAAGTGGACACGCCTCAAAACGAGCCCGCAACTACCGGCATAGCGGTACTGCGGGCAATCGCGGGCAATATAGAGTACAGCCGTCAGCTGGGTTTTAATACGACGGTAGTCACTTTTGCGTGATCAGCAAAAATACTTTTCTATTAGGGAGTCAAGTAAAATGATTGAAATGCTTCAGCTGAAAATTCACAGGGCGGTGGTTACAGACGCCAACCTCAACTATGAGGGCTCGATAACAATATCCGCCGATTTAATGAAATTGGCCGGTCTGCGCGAGTATCAGAAGGTTCTTGTTGTTGACGTAAACAACGGGCAGCGCTTTGAAACTTACGTTATCAAATCGGAGGCAAAGAACGTCATATGCCTTAATGGTGCCGCCGCGAGACTGGTATCTGTCGGCGACCGTGTTATTATCATGGCGTTTTGCTATCTCGAAAATGTGCCGGAGGATTACAAGCCCAGAATCGTTCTGCTAGATGAAAATAACGATCCGCTTTAAATGCGCCCGCAACCGGGCTTTGCGGGTCTGGTTTCTTTTCCTCCGCGAAGATTCGGTCAATTTCGGCGGCGGTAAGAGCGCCGTCCTGACTGAGTTTTTTAAGCCGCACCGCCTGCGAGAGGCATGGCTTAACACACAGGCAGAGCAAGCCCATATTAATTTCTCCGGAGTTTTGCAGGAAGCGCTCAAAGAGCGCTTGGACATGAGGTAGCAAGGTTCGTAATCGTCGTCTTCTTGGAGGTTTCCCCCCACCTTCACCCCAATACCGCTTTGATTGCCTGGCGCACATTTTTCACGCGGATCAGCTCCAGACTCTCGGGCGCCCTCACATCCGCGCGCACGTGCGCCGGAATTACGCAGCGCCTAAACCCCAGCCTGCCTATCTCGGCAAGGCGCTGGTTGAGACCGGAGACGCTGCGAATCTCGCCCGTCAGCCCAATCTCGCCCACTGCGGCTAGATCGTCGCCGATGGGCACGTCGCAGAAGCTGGACGCCAACGCCAGCACCGTCGCGAGATCCGCCGCAGGCTCGTCCAGAGTCAGCCCGCCGATTACGTTTATGTAGGCGTCGCAGGCAGACATAGTAAGCCCCCCGCGCTTTTCGAGCACTGCAATCAGCAGCGCCGCGCGGTTATAGTCGACGCCGTTGGCGTTTCGCCGCGGCTGACCGAAGCCGCTCTTGGCAACTAAGGCCTGCACCTCCGCGAGAATCGGGCGCGTGCCCTCGATTACGCAGGTGACGCAGGTTCCGGGGCAGCTCTCCGGTCTGCCGGACAGGAGCATTTCAGAGGGATTTGCGACCTCCGCAAGCCCCGACTCAAGCATTTCAAACACACCGATTTCATTCGTAGAGCCGAAGCGGTTCTTCGCCGCGCGGAGAATCCGATACGACGCGCTCCCCTCCCCCTCGAAATACAGCACGCAGTCCACCATATGCTCAAGCACCTTAGGTCCGGCTATCGCGCCGTCCTTGTTGACGTGCCCGACGATGAAGGTCGTCATAGTCTCTGCCTTGCTTAGGCGCATGAGCGCCGTCGTGCAGTCCTTGACCTGTGTGACGCTGCCGGGACCGGCGGTCAGCTCGGAGTTGTAGAGGGTCTGAATGGAATCGATTATGAGTATGTCCGGCTTTATGCTCTCAGCGGCGCTTAAGCACTCCTCCAGCGCGGTCTCCGCGAGGATAAAGACATTCCCGCCCTCGACGCCGAGCCTGTCCGCGCGCATCTTGAGCTGACGGCGGCTCTCCTCACCGGTCACATATAAAATCTTTTCTTCCCCGCTCACGAGACCGCACAGCTGCAACAGCAGCGTGGATTTTCCGATTCCCGGCGCGCCGCCCACGAGCACCAGCGAGCCGCGCACCGCTCCCCCGCCCAGCACCCTATCAAATTCACCTAGGCCTGTGGTAAATCTCAGCTCGTCGCTGCTGTCAATCTCGGAAAGCGGCTCGGGCGCACCGCCCCGGAAGCTTGTCCGGGACGCTGCGCCGCCTTTTGCCTTCTGCTCGGCGGGAGCCTCCACAAGCGTGTTCCACGCGCCGCAGGAGCTGCAGCGTCCCGCCCACTTGGGCGTTTCCCAGCCGCAGTCCGAACAGAAAAATGTAGTTTTAGCCTTCATGTCGTACCTCTCGGGAGCTGTGACAAAACGCAAGTTTTGTCACAGCTCCCTTGTATCTATTATCTATTATCTGTGACCCTCAGGTCACATTGTGCCATTCTCGCCACCATGGCGGAGATTTCCGCGCGGCTTATCTGTGAATCGGGGCGGAAGCAGCCGTCCTCATAACCCGTGAGAACACCGGCGCAAAACAGCTCCTGCACTTCATCTGCATACCAAGCGTCAGACGCCACGTCCGGAACAACCCGCTCGGCGTTAATTGCAGTCAGTGCCTCCTCAGGCAGGGCATTTGCGAAGATCACCGCCACCTCACAGCGCGTCGCGGGTCTATTATAGTTCATGAACGCATAGGGCAACACTCCGTTTTGAAGCGCATAGTTTACATAATTCGAGAACCAATTGTTCTGCGCGTTTTGGAGCGTTACGTCGCCCTCGTTATAAATCTGGTGCAGGCAGGAAGCTAGCTTCACGCACTCGGCGACAGTCAGGTTCCCCTGCGGGGCAAAAATGGAGTCGGACATACCGTCGAGCAGCTTCAGCTCATAGGCGCACTCTACATAGTCGCAATACCAAGCTCCGCGCGTCACATCGCCGAAGCGCTCGTCATACTGCCGCTTGAAATCGAAATTGTCCATGCAGCCCGGAGTTGTCGGTTCGGGCGTCTCAATCGGCTTAGGCGTCTCGACCGGCTTAGGCGTTTCAATCGGCTCCGGAGTCTCGATCGGCTCGGGCGTTTCAATCGGTTCCGGCGTCTCAATCGGCTCCGGCGTCTCAATCGGCTCCGGAGTCTCAATCGGCTTAGGCGTTTCGATCGGCTTCGGCGTCTCAATCGGCTCCGGAGTCTCAATCGGTTCCGGCGTTTCAACCGGCTTGGGAGCCGCGCCGGAGACTGTCAGAGACAGCTCCTGATAGAAATCCGCGCCCACGCCCAGCTTCACCGTGGCGCTGCCGCCGGCGACTCCGGAGATAAGCCCACTATTATTAACCGTGGCAATCGCGTTATCATTGCTTGCGGTATAGGACGGCGTCACTTGAATATCGGTGCAGGACGGAAAGCCTGCGTTCTTCGTGTTATAGAGCTTCACCGTTTTGCTCTGACCGGCATTGAGAGAAAGCCGCGTCTCTTGCAGCGCCAGAGACAGATTGCCACCCGTCGCCGTTACAGTTCTCTCGCCCTGCTGCACGCCGGACTTTGTTATCGGGCTTACGCTCAAGCCGCCCGCAAAAAACTGTGCCCAGCACTTCGTGCCGTTCGGCTGATAGAAGCAGCCGATACCGACCGCCGTGAAGTTGCCGCTGACCATGTTCTTATAGTGTCCGGCGGAATTCGTCCAGCCCTGCATAACCGCTGACGCGGAGTTGTAACCGATAGCGATATTCTCGCCCAGATTCGAATATCTCCCGTTGTATGCTGAGAAGCAATTGCTTCCGTCCGGGCGCGTGTGGCTGTAATACACCGCAATTTCGGCGGCGCGCTGCATTGCCGTGTCCAGTAGCGTCGCGTCCATCGTCAGCGCACTCATACCTACAGACGCGCGCAGGGCGTTTAGCTGATCCAAAATCTCATAGGCCTCGTTATAATCAAGGTTGCCCGGAACACCGAAGGTATACTTCCCGCTTGAACTGCCGTTCGCGGGAGCCGCGTATGTAAACACGCCGGAGCATAAGACCAAAACCAATAAGAAGCTTATAATTCTTTTCATATATCTACCCTCCAAGCAGAGCAGCTGACGAAAGATTTTTTCTCTTCGTCATCGCTCTAAATTTGTTACCATTATGACACTTTTTGTAACACTTTTAAAGGCTAAAAATATTCCAAGACAATCGCTTACATTTTTGGAAGCGACTCACAGGAGAATTTTATAAAATTTTTTGTTAAAATTGTAATATTTTAACAATTTTTTGCTGTTAAAACCTACACCTTATTCTCTGCGCTTATGAACTCGATATAGGCGCTCGCCAGCGCGAGGGCGGCCTTTATCTGATGACCGTCAGTCTCGAGCAGCCTTGCCTCCGTCGGATTCGAGAGATAGCCGCATTCGGCGAGAAGCGAGGTACAGCTGATGTGGCTGAACAGATAGACCTTCTTTGGAATCGGCGCGGCGACACGGCGATTCTCCGGCCATAGCGCGGCGGTCAGCTTCTCCTGCGCCAGCAGAGCCAAAACCTCGCTGTTGCCGTCTTTGCCAAAAAAAGCCTGCGGCCCGCGAGGAGAAGACGCGGGAAATTTGTTCTGATGAATGCTGATCAGCACGCAGCCCGGCTCGCTCTCGGCAAGCTCGACGCGTCTGACCGTGTCATACACCTTTTTCTCGTGGAGGCTGTTCGCATCCTCCGGATAGTCTATCTCCTCCGTCTCGCGCGTCATGATGCAAGGCAGCCCAAGCAGCTGTGCCAGCGCGCGCAGCTTAATCGCGATGCTGAGATTAATTTCGCTCTCCGGAACGCCCGTAACAGAGACGGCTCCGCCGTCCGTGCCGCCGTGCCCCGCGTCGATTATGAGCATCGGCGCGCCAGTCTGTGAATTTGTCTCGGTTCCTTCCTCTTTTGACGTACTGAGAAACACCGCCGCGACGACGCAAAGTGCCAGCAGCAGCGCCCAAAACGCCGTCTGCGCAGATTTAAGTTTAATTACCAAGCTTTCTCACCCCGGTAATTATCTTATTGTCGGCTTGGACGATTTAGTATTAATTTACACTTTCAGTTTAGGTTCTCCGCCGTCGAGCAGTTCCCCGAAGCGTTCGATAACCGGCTTTACGCACTCCGCCAAAAACTCCGCAGTCTGCTCCGGGGCGCGGCCTACGAAGGCGGCTGGGTCGAGCCTCGAGCGAATCTCCTCCTCCGTCAGACCGAAGACGGGATCGGCGGCAATGCGGCTCACGAGGTCGCAGGGTTGTCCCTGCTCCTTAACAACCGCGCCCGCCGCGACGGCGTGGAGACGGATCCGCTCGTGTAGTTCCTGTCTGTCTCCGCCCTTTTTCACGGCGTCCATCATGATATTCTCCGTCGCCATGAAGGGCAGCTCGTCTAGCAAGTGCCTCTCGATAACCTTCTCATACACGCGAAGCCCGGAGGCGACATTCTGATAAATCCCCAGAATCGCGTCAGTCGCCAGAAACGCCTCCGGCACCGCCAGACGCTTGTTCGCGGAATCGTCGAGAGTGCGCTCAAACCACTGGGTATACGCCGTGTAAGCCGGATTTTGCGCCTCGGCGATAACGAAGCGCGAGAGCGCGCAGATGCGCTCACAGCGCATGGGGTTGCGCTTATAAGGCATCGCGGAGGAGCCGACCTGCGAGGCTTCAAAGGGCTCCTCAAGCTCCTTGAGGTGCGAGAGCAGCCGCAGATCAGTTGCAAATTTCCCCGCGCTCTGCGCTAGACCCGAGAGGGTACTGAGCACCGCCGCGTCTAGCTTGCGCGGATAGGTCTGCCCGGAGACTGCAAAGCTCTCCTCAAAGCCCAGCTCCTGCGCGACAAGCTTGTCCAGCTCGCGGCACTTGGCGTGGTCGCCGGAAAACAGCTCGAGAAAGCTCGCCTGAGTCCCGGTCGTGCCCTTGCTGCCCAGCAGCTTAAGGCTGTCTATGCGGAAGTTCAGCTCGTCCAAATCGAGGAGCAAATCTTGAATCCACAAGGTCGCGCGCTTGCCGACGGTGGTGGGCTGAGCGGGCTGGAAGTGGGTGTAGGCAAGGGTCGGGAGGGTAGCGTACTTCTCCGCAAATATAGAAAGTCGGTCAATCACATTGATGAGTCGCTTGCGCAGGAGCACCAGCGCCTCGCGCATTAGAATAATATCCGTGTTGTCCCCGACATAACAGCTCGTCGCACCCAGATGGATTATAGGCGCGGCCTTCGGCGCGGCCTTGGCAAAGGTGTGCACGTGCGCCATAACGTCGTGGCGGAGCTTCTTTTCCTTTTCGGCGGCATAGGCATAGTCAATCTGAGCCTGTCCCGCCTCAATCGCGCGCACGTTTTCCGCCATCTCGTCAAGCTGCTCCTGAGAAATCGGCAGCCCGAGCGTCTTTTCCGCCCGCGCCAAGGCAAGCCAGAGCTTTCGCCACGTCAGAAACTTCTTGTCCGGCGAAAAAATATACTGCATCTCGTCGCTTGCATAGCGGCTGCTCAGCGGACTTTCATATCTGTTCTTCATCTTCCCCTCCTATTCGCCCAAAAAACGCTCGAGTCTCTCCAGCCCGCATTTTATGTCCTCCATGGACGCGGCATAGGTCCAGCGCACAAAGCCCGGCGCGCCGAAGCCCTCCCCCGGCACGACCGCGACTAGAGCCTTCTCGAGAAACGCCATAGCAAAGTCGTCCCCGCTGTTAATCACCCTGCCGCCGAGAGTCTTCCCCAGCAGCTTTTTCAGATTCATCATCACATAGAACGCGCCGTCGGGTTTAAGACAGCTCACGCCGTCAATGGCGTTCATGCGCTCGACAATAAAATTTCGTCGCTGCTCAAACACTTGGCGCATCTGCTCAATCGTATCCTGCGACGCCGTCAGAGCCTCGACAGCCGCCAACTGGCTCATCGTCGCGGGGCCGCCGGTGGAGTGGCTTAGGAAGTTACTCATGAGCCTAGCCAGCTCCTTCGACGACGCCGTGTAGCCGATGCGCCAGCCGGTCATGGCATAGCTCTTCGAGACCCCGGTTACTAAAATTGTGCGCTCATAGGCGTCGCGGGATAAGGACGCAAAGCTCACAAACTCGCGGCCGTCATAGACCAGACCGCTGTAAATCTCATCGGCTATCACATAGATGTCCAGCTCGCGGCACACCTGCGAGAGAGCCTCCAGCTCTTTTGGGGAATAGAGCATCCCCGTCGGGTTCGAGGGATTGTTGAGAATAAAGCACTTCGCGCGAGGCGTCGCCGCCGCACGAAGCTGCTCGGGGGTAATCTTAAAATCCGCGCTCTCCGAGGCGCTGACCACAACGGGGACTCCCCCCGCCATGCGGATCATCTCGTAATAGCTCACCCAATAGGGCGCGGGCAAAATCACCTCGTCGCCGGGACTCAGCAGCACACTGAGCGCGACGAACACGCTGTGCTTCGCGCCGCTTGCCGTGACAATCTGCGTAAAATCATAGTCCAGTCCAAAGTCCGCCTTGAGCCTCGCGGCGACCGCGCGGCGCAGCTGAGGCAGCCCCGCCGCCGGGGTGTATTTCGTTTTTCCGGAGTTAATCGCGTCAATTCCGGCCTGACGAATATTTTCCGGCGTTATAAAATCCGGCTCGCCCGTGCCGAAGCCGATAACGTCCTTACCCTCGGCCTTCATCTGCTTTGCCAGCGAGTCTATGGCAAGCGTGGCAGACGCCGGAATCTCACGCGCCATTTGCGACAGTTCTTTCATCTGAGTACCCCAAGTTCTGTATTAACCCAACCACCGCTTCGGCAAAGCCGCCGAAACAATAGCGAGAGAGCCTTCGCTCTCCCGCTATTATACGCCCCAATAGTCCTATTGGCAAGCGTCCTTGCCTATTTTTTCCTTCGCTTGAGAACGATGATGATCACAATCGAGACAATAACGACTACGGCGGGCAGGATAAACGACAATAAGATGACCCCCGCGCCGAGGAGCAAAACCGGCCCGGACATTGCGTCCGCAAAGGCGGGCGCGGTGAGCGCAAGCGAGGCAAGCAGCGCCATAGCGGCGCCGACGAGGATTTTCATCAGCTTTGAGTTTTTCATTTCAACACCTCATATCAAACTAGCAGCCCCAAAACCAGGCCGCAGGAATACGAAAACGCGTTCGCGCCCAGCGAGAGGAAAAAGGGGCGCGGGATCTCATCGGCGCAGTATTTAAATACCAGCCACTCCACGACGACCGCCAAAACCTCCAGCACAGCGACGCACCACCAACCGTAACAAACCAGATATGTCCGCAGTACTGCATTCGTGAATACAACAGCGGGGTTCGTCAGCCCATTTGCCGCCGCGACGAGCAGCAAATCATGCCGTCCCCTCACGCCGCAGACAAGGCAAAAGCCCAGCTCCAGCACCAGCGTCAGGAGCAGCGAGAGCCCCAGCGCGGCGTAAATATTACCCACCATCGATCTAATCACCGTCGTCCGCGCGGCGGCTTAAGCGCGGTCTCTTCCACAGTGCCGCCTCCAGCAACGCCAGCGAGAGCAGACAGGCCCCAACCGCGCCGAGCGGCATCGGTAGCTGCGTAATCAGCCCCGTCAGGACGGGCAGCGCGCCGATATATATCGCAAGGGTCAGCGTCCCAAAGCCGAAGCCTAGTCTTTCCGGCATTGCCCGGGAAATCGCCCCTAAAGTGATGGGCATCGTCATATTGAAGAAAAACACGGCGGCAAGTCCCGCCACCGGGACAAAGCTAAAGCAAAAGAGCAACGCCGCAAGCGATAGCGACAGCCCCGAGACGAGCCGCAAGCCGAATCTGTCCGCGAGCACTCCCCCGGCGACCTTTCCCAGTGCCAACGCAAGGACGAGGCTAAGCGCGGTTGGGGTGTCTTGTTTCCAAGGAAAGGTCAGTGTCATGCCAGTCAGCGAGCGGATTATCACGACGGCAAAGAGCGCCGCAACGCCGAATATCAGTAATTTTCCACTAACGGGGGTTTTTGTCCCGTCGCCGCGTTTTTCAAGCTCCGGCGCGGTTTCGGTAAGCTTTCTCGGCAGGATAAACATCAGCACCGCAAGAATAAGCAGCACTGCAGACACAATAAACGGCGCAAGTCCCCCCTGCCGAGCCAAAAAACTGCCGAAAAACAGCCCAATCGCCCCCGGCGAGACGAAGGCCCCCAACGCCGTGAGCCTTCCCGCGCTTCGTTCGAGCACAGCGCGTCCCGCGCCGATATGAAACAGCGCGTTTCCGAGTCCGATAACGACGCAAAGACCGAAAGCCGAGCCACCCAGAAACAGCCCGCAGGCGACCAGAACCGCGCCCAGCGCAGCGGCGCGGCGGTCGCCGCCGAGGCCGTCCAACAGCGCGCCCAGCGGCATTTGCAAGGCGAAGGCGCAGAAGTTATAAGCCAGCAGCGCCAAGGGCATTTCAGGCGTACTTACAAACGAAAACACAAAAAATGCACAGGCAAAGTCCACCGCAAAATGCGAGACAGAATATAGAGTTGTCATTGCGGCAAAGGTCATGGACATATATCCTCAATTCTCAAATCTATGACGCCTTCTCTTGGTTTTTGTTTCCCTTTTTCCGCACCGAACCGGCAACAAACTCACCCGTCGCCGCCAGCACCCAAAAGAGCGAAATCACGAGGGCGCAGTGCATGAAAAACTCCGAGGGCAGGATGTTTATAATCTCATCCGCCTTGGGGTCAAATATCCAAGTATCCCCCTCGAAGAACACCGCGTGAAAGACCACAAATAGCCTGTCGAAATTAACCAGCAGCGCAAGTGCGAACGCCAGCGGAATCGCCATAGTGAGCAGCCCCGAATACTTCAGCGTCTTTCGGTCGAGGGCGCGCCGCCAAAGCAAAAGCCCCAGTACTACGAGCGACGCTGCCGAAATTATGTAAACCCAGTTGAAGATCACCTTGCAGTCCACAAAATGCTGCGCGCCGGTGGCTGTGTATTTGAGGGTCGGCAGGTCAAACTCCCCCTCCCGAAAGGGCGAGAGAAAGCGCATCACGGCGTTGTAGTTGTCCATTATCTCGTCTCGCGATAAACCCGTGTTCTCTTCAATGTTGAGCGCGCCGACGTCCACCGTATAGGGCAAATCTGTGATATGTATAAACCCCAGACCCAGCCCCGTCGCCGCCAGAAGCGTCAATACTGCCGCCAGAGCCGCCAGAAGAATTCTTTTCATTTCGCCCCACCGTCCTTCCAAAAAACGCTGCCGCCGACAGAGTCAAGACCCACGATGAGCGGGAGCTTTTCCACCGTCAGACGCTTCACGGATTCACAGCCCAGCTCGGGAAAAGCGATCTCCTGTGCCCTTGTAACGCAGTTTGCCATGAGCGCGCCCGCGCCGCCAATGGCGCAGAGATAGACCGCGCCGTTTCGGACTATCGCCTCGGCGACCTCCTTGGAGCGTTCTCCCTTGCCGATCATCGCCGCTAACCCCAAATCCAGCAGGCGCGGCGTGAAGCCGTCCATACGCCCGGAGGTCGTCGGCCCGCAGGAGCCGACGGCGCGCCCCGGCGGCGCGGGCGTGGGACCCGTGTAATAGATAATCGCGCCGTCAAGCTCAAAGGGCAGTTTTTCCCCCCTGTCCAACAGCTCAAAGAAGCGCTTGTGCGCCGCATCCCGCGCGGTGTAAACCGTGCCGGTCAGGGTAATTTGTTCCCCTGCGCGTAGAATTTTCGCCGCCTGTCTTATATCCTCGGTTGTGTATTCCGTCATAGTGACCTCGCAAATTTCTGCCTAGGATTCATAATATCAAAAGCGGACAGATTTGCGCTGTCCGCTTTAATTATAGATTTTACGCCTTGAGCGCGCCCTTCGCGGTCTGCGCGAGGGCGGCAAAGGCCGCCGGATCGTGAATCGCGGTCTCGGAGAGCATCTTGCGGTTCATGTCGATCCCCGCGAGCTTCAGCCCGTGCATAAAGGTTGAATAGTTCATGCCGTTTATCTTGGATGCGGCGGAAATACGCGTAATCCAGAGCTTGCGGAAATCTCTCTTCTTCTGTTTGCGCCCGACATAGGCATAGGTCAGGGACTTCATGACGGCCTGATTTGCCATCTTATAATGTGTGGATTTTGCGCCCCAATAGCCCTTGGCCATACCAAGGATTTTGTTTCTGCGCTTCTTCGTCATCGTCGCGCCTTTAATTCTGGCCATATCTTAAAAATCCTCCTTATTTGTACGGAATCATGCGCTTAATGGCTGACTCGTTTGTTACATCCGCATAGGTTCCCTGACGGAGGCGTCTCTTGACCTTTGTGGTTTTGCCGTGACCATTGAGCAGGTGGCTCTTTCCGGCGTGTGCGCGCTTAACCTTGCCGCTCTTGGTAAGGTTAAATCTCTTCTTAGCGCCGCTGTGGGTTTTAAGCTTGGGCATACTAACTCTCTCCTTTGTTAACTTTTATTGGTATTCGATACGGGCTTCGGTGAAAGGAACATGGACATATTGCGCCCTTCTAATTTCGGCTCCTTGTCAAGGTTGCCGCACTCGGCGCACTTGGCGGAAAAGTCGTTAAGCAGACGACGACCAATCTCCGTGTGAGCCATCTCGCGGCCTCTGAAGCGCACGGCGACCTTCACCCGGTCTCCCTCGCGGAGGAACTTCTGGGCGTTCTTGAGCTTAACGTTGAAGTCGTTCTCGCCGATTCCGGGGGACATGCGAATCTCCTTGACCTCAATGATGTGCTGATTTTTCTTGGCTTCCTTCTCTTTTTTGGACTGCTCAAAGCGATATTTGCCATAGTCCATCAGCTTGCACACGGGCGGCTGAGAGCCGGGAGCGATTTTTACCAGGTCAAGATCCCGTCCATAGGCCGTATCGAGAGCCTGAGCCGTCGGCATAATGCCAAGCTGCTCTCCGGTCTCGCTTATTAGCCTGACTTCCTTGTCCAGAATCTCCTCGTTGATCTGATAATCCACATTCGCTATGTTAAAGCACCTCCATTAATATTGAATACAATCCTCGAATACCTAGGGGAATTTCTAAATAAATCGCGTGGATGCGGCAGCGAGAGATTTTTTCGACAGATGACGCAAAAAACGCAGGGAATACTGGATGTATTCCCGAGGCTTTTTGATAAACATGGCGGGAAAATATCCGCTGTCCGCGCCAACGTGCATTTGTTTAGAGATTCCCTTATATCCAAAAACAAAAGCGGACGCACAAGGCACCCGCAAAACACCAAACCGCACGGCGGCAAAACCGACGGTCAATATTAACCCGACGCCATACAGCATCAAGGTGAGGACGGGTACCAACCGAACCTACTTTGTTTAGCTTGAATAGAATATCACACGCGGAAACTCTTGTCAACAAAAACTTTGTTTGACAAATCTTGTTTGCTATTATACTATAAACAAGCGTGAATTTAGCGTAACGGCGCAGTGCATAGCCGCCGTCAGCACATTAATAAAGTTATTAAAGATATAGGAATTGTATGCAACTATTACAGGACGTTTATTTTGATTCCAGACTCGAGCTTGACAGGCTCCCATCGGGGTCTGTCCCCTCCGGTACTTATATACGCTTCGGTGTGCGCGTGCGTGACAGCCTCAACTTTCCGGGGCTAAGCCTTGCCCTGCGAGACGACCGCCGCCGCGACCCCCTAATCTATGAGATGACCCCGGTCTGGTCGGCGGAGGGCTACACCCGCTATGAAACTGCCCTTCCCTTCTCCGAGCCGGGGCTGTTCTGGTATTGGTTTTTAGAGTCCGAGGGCGGTGCCAACCGCACAATCGGACGCGACGGCTTCAACCGCGCGGTCCTCGCCGAGGGCGGCCTGCGCGCTTGGCAAGTTACCGTCTACTCCCCCGATTATGAGACCCCCGCCTGGCTTTCCGGCGGGGCGATCTACCACATATTTGTCGACCGCTTTTGCAAGCTGGGAGACCGCCCCCTGCACCCCGGCAGCATCTTTCGCTCCGACTGGGGCGGCGTGCCCGTCTTCGAGCCGGACAGCCGCGGCGTAATTGTCAACAACGACTTCTTCGGCGGAAATCTCGACGGCGTAATCGAAAAGCTCCCCTACTTAGAAGAGCTGGGCATAAGCTGCATCTATTTAAGCCCCGTTTTTGAAGCTCGCTCCAATCACAAATATGACACCGGTGACTATCTAAAAATCGACCCCTCCTTCGGCGATAATGAGACCTTCTCTCGCCTCTGCGCGGAGGCTAAAGCCCTCGGTATCGCCGTAATCTGCGACGGGGTTTTCAACCACACCGGCGACGACTCTGTATATTTTGACCGCTACGGCTCCTATGGCGGCCACGGCGCTTACGGCTCAAGGGATTCGCGCTATTACCCCTGGTACAGCTTTTCAAACTGGCCGAACGACTATGAGGCGTGGTGGGGCATCAAAACTCTGCCTCAAGTGCGTGAGCACAACCCCGACTACCGCAGCTTCATGTTCGGAGAGGACGGGGTGCTGCGCCGCTGGCTGCGCGCCGGAGCCTCCGGCTGGCGGCTTGACGTCGCCGACGAGCTGCCGGAGGAATTTCTGCGCGAGCTGCGCCGCGCCGTCAAGACGGAAAAGCCGGACGCCTTAATAATCGGCGAGGTCTGGGAGGACGCCAGCACCAAGATCGCCTACGGCGAGAGGCGCTACTACTTCGTCGGCGACGAGCTGGACGGCGTCATGAACTACCCCTTCCGCACCGCGATAATCGACTTCGTTTTGAGCGGCAACGCAGACGCCTTCCGCGAGGCCGTCGAGAACCTCTGTGAGAACTATCCCAAACCCGCCCTCGACTGCGCCATGAACATACTGGGTACCCACGACACCCCCCGCATTCTTACGATCTTGGGCGGGGTGCATTACGAGACCAAGCGCGAGCGGGCTCGTGCTGCTCTCGACGCCGAGACCCGCCGTACTGCGGCCAGCCGCCTTAAAATCGCCTCCCTACTCCAGTGCACCCTTCCCGGTACCCCCTGTGTATACTATGGCGACGAGGCGGGACTAGAGGGCTATGAGGACCCCCTCAACCGCCGCTGTTACCCTTGGGGCAACGAGGACACGGAGCTTCTGAGTTGGTACCGTGAGCTGCTCCATGTCAGGCGCGGAAGCGAGGCTTTTCGCGGCGGGATATATCAGACCCTGCGGTCGGAAAACGGCCTCTTCGTCTTCCAGCGTAAGAGCGTCAACGCCCGCGTCATCGCGGCTGTCAATCTAGGACAGGAGACTGCAATCACCTGCGACGGTACTGCAAGGCTGCTCATTTCCTCCGGTGCAACGGTTTCGGGCGATAGAATAGTAATGTCCCACGGCTCTGCCGCTATAATAGAAGTGAATAGTAACTAGTTTATTTTTGGAGGCGCTCTATGTACAAAACCACCGAAATATTAAGCCTTGAACACACGCTAGCCGCGCCGCTGCTCTCGAAGTTCGACTACCCTTGGCAGGCTCTGCCGGAGATAGGCGCCTTCATCTTGCAGCTGGGCGCGACTCTCTCCTCCGACGACTACGACTGCCCCGCCGAGCAGGTCTGGATTGCCAAAACAGCGACCGTCGCCCCCGGCGCTTCGATAACGGGTCCCTGCATCATCGGAGCCGAAACCGAGGTGCGCCACGGCGCCTTCATCCGCGGAAATGCGCTCATAGGTCGCTGCTGCGTCGTCGGAAACTCCGCAGAGCTCAAGAATGTCATCCTCTTCGACGGCGTCCAGACCCCCCACTATAACTACGTCGGCGACTCGATTCTAGGCTGGCGCGCTCACATGGGCGCAGGCTCAATAACCTCCAATGTAAAGGGCGACCACAGCCTTGTCGCTGTTAAGAACGGCGATGAGATAATTGATACCGAGCTAAAAAAGTTCGGCGCGATCTTGGGAGACCGCGCCGAAATCGGCTGCAACAGCGTCCTAAACCCCGGCTGCGTCATAGGCCGCGACGCCACCGTCTACCCCCTCTCCTCAGTGCGCGGGGTGGTGGCGTCGGGCTGCATTTACAAGGCTGAGGGAAATGTGGTAGAAAAATTGACAATTGAGAATTGACTATTGACAATTAAAGGAGTCGCGCTGAAGCGCGACATAATTTGAATATCGCGAAGCAATACAACAATTCTCAATTCTTCATTCTCAATTCTCAATTAAAATTACGCAAAAAATCCCCGTCCTTTTGGACGGGGATTTTGCGTGATTTTTAGATCAAGTGAATCGTCAGGAACAGGGAGCTCATGAGAGACGCAACCAGCGACACGACAGTGATCTGTGTGTTGATGGAGGGACCCGCCGTGTCCTTGAAGGGATCGCCGACCGTGTCGCCGATAACAGCCGCCTTGTGGGCTTCGCTGCCCTTGCCGCCGTTGTGACCGCTCTCGACGTATTTCTTACTGTTATCCCAGAGTCCGCCGGCATTGGACATAAAGAGCGCCAGCAGCAGTCCCGCGACGATGTTTCCGGTAAGGAACCCGCCGACGGACTCGACTCCGCCGATGAAGCCGACGACCAGAGTCGCGACTATCGCCATAAGACCCGCGGGAATCAGCTCGCGAATCGCGCCGCCCGTGGCAATGGTGATGCACTTGTCATATTCCGGCACAACGCCCTTCTTGCCCTCTTTGAGGCCGGGGATTGTATCAAACTGCCTGTGAATCTCTTCGACCATACGCTGTGCGTTCCTGTCCACGCCGAGAATCAGCATGGCAGAGAAGACCGCCGGAATCGCCGCGCCCACGAGCATTCCGAAGAACACGTTGGGGTTCATGATGTCAAAGCCCACGATTTTAGGTATATCCAGTCCGCGTTCGGCAATCGCGGCGTTTACTTCGCTGATGAAGGCGCCGAGCATCGCGATAACGGTAAGTCCCGCCGCGCCAACCGCAAAGCCCTTGGTAACCGCCTTAACGGTGTTACCGGCTGAGTCGAGGCTGTCGGTGATTTCCAGAACCTCGTCGCCGAGATCGCCCATCTCCGCCAGACCGCGAGCATTGTCGACGATCGGACCGTAGGCGTCGTTGGAGATGATCATGCCGACGATGGAGAGCATTCCGACCGCCGCCATGGAGATACCATAGAGCGCATAGCCCTCGCCGAGGGGCTCGCAGAGCTTATAGCTGACCAGCGCCGAAATGCCGATACCGACCAGAGCCGGAATAACGCTGATAAAGCCATAGGACACGCCGGAGAGAATTGTAAGTGCCGGACCCTTTTCGCTGGCCTTGGCTGTCTTGTGAACGGGACTTCTGCGGTCGTCCGTGAAATAGTCCGTGACAATTCCGATGATAACGCCGACCAGCAGACCCACGGCGGAAGCGCCCCAGATTCTCCACTCGAAGTTAAAGAGAGCTGTCGCGCCCGCAGTCAGAACCGCGTAAATCGCCGTCGTAATATAGGTTGAGGAGTTGAGTGCATTAGTCGGGTTGCCGTTCTTGCCCATACGCGCACAGGCAACGCCGATAATCGAAGCGAGAAGACCGATTGCGCCATAGCAGAACACCATCGCCGCGTTCATGGTTCCGCCGCTTAAGTTATCGAGCGCCACACCCATAACCAGCGCCGCCGACATACTCGCGACGTTGGAGTCAAAGAGGTCTGCGCCCATTCCGGCCACGTCGCCGACGTTGTCGCCGACGTTGTCGGCTATAACCGCCGGGTTTCTAGGATCGTCTTCCGGAATACCCAGCTCAACCTTACCGGTGAGGTCGGCGGCTATGTCCGCCGTCTTGGTGAAGATTCCGCCGCCCGCCTTGGCAAAGAGCGCCAGAGACGATGCGCCGAAGGAGAAGCCCAGAAGCGCCGTCGTGTCGCCGGTGATCCAGAACACAACAGCCACGCCCAGAAGCGCCGTTCCGACAACGGTCATGCCCATGACCGCGCCGCCGCGGAAGCCCGCTAAGAAGGAGGGTCTGATGCCGCGCTGCGCCGCCTCGGCGGTTTTGCCGTTTGCAATCGTCGCTACCTTAATACCAATCTTACCGGCGAAGGCCGAGAACACATTTCCTCCGAGATAAGCAAGCGCCATAATGATATTGTTAATCGGGTTGCCGCTCCATATCGGTGAGGGCAGGAACAGCAAAATCAAAATTGCCGCAACTCCTGCGAATTTTGCAAGTACCCTGTACTCATGATTAAGAAAAGCAGCCGCTCCTTCGCGGATATACTTGCTGACTTCCTCAATACGTTCGTTCTTTGACGGCTGTTTCTTTACCCAGTCGAACAGCCACGCCGCGAAGGCGAAAGCGACCACCGCCACGGCAATGGAAGCTATCATAAAGCCATTCAAATCCATTCCTTAAAACACCTCTCATATTCTTCGAAATTTTTGCCGGACATTTTTCTCTTGTCCGAACGTATCGGACATTTGGATTAATTATAACATTATTGGCGATAAAAGCAAGTAAAACTTTCCAGTGTCATTTTGTGGAATTAGTTGTATATTATTCACAAAGCTAAATCCCGCCTTTTAAGCGGGATTTAGCTTTGTCGCGCGTGCGCGACTCTTTAGAAAATATCTCTTATCTATTATCTATTATCTATTATCTAGTCCTCTGGACTGCCGTACAGCTGCTTAATCTTATTCGTGTCCCTCTTACCGATGGAGTTCTTGGGAACGCTCTCGAGGAAGGTGATAAACTTCGGCACCTTGAGACTGGAAAACTCGCGCTTTACCGTTTTCTCGATAATCTCACGCTCAATCTCCGGCGCATCCGGAGCCATAACCACGAGCGCGCGGCCTACCTCGCCCCATTTGGGATCCGGCACGCCGATTATGCACACCTCGAGAATGCCAGGAATGTTCATGATGCAGTCCTCAATCTCCTGCGGGAAAATATTCTCGCCGCCGGAGATGAACATATTTTTCTTCCGACCGCTTATGTAGCAGTAGCCGTCGGCGTCGAGATAACCCATGTCTCCCGTGTGCACCCAACCGTCGCGGAAAACATTCTGCGTAGCCTCCGGATTCTTCCAGTAGCCCGAGAACAGCAGCTTGCCGTTAAACAGCAGCTCTCCCCTCTCGCCCTGCCGGACGTCATTGCCGTTCTCGTCCACAATACGCAGCTGGTTAAAGGGCGCAGGAAGACCGCAGGAGTTCCATTTCTCACGCACCTCGTCGATGGTTACAAAGGTCGGAAAGCTCATGTTGTTCGGGCCGACCTCCGTCATGCCATAGGAGTTGACGAGCTTGACCCCCTTGTTCCAATACATCTCCAGAATCTCGCGGCCCGTGGGCGAGGCGCCCGCGAGCAAAAAGCGGTAGCAGGAGAAATCAGTTTTCTCAAAATCCGGATGCAGCGCCATGCCCTTATACATGGTCTCGACCGAAATTCCGACCGTCGGCTTCTCGTCGCGGATAAGCTGCAAGACCTTTTCCGCGTTAAAGCCCCGAACAAGAATCAGCCGCCCGCCGACATAGAGCAGCGCCAGACTCAAAACGTTCCAGCCCGCCGTGTGAAACAGCGGCAGCGTCTGAATAGCGGCGTCGTTCTCCGAGCAGTGCAGATAGAGAATGTCCACCAGCGCATTGTAGAAAATAGAGCGGAAGCTGATCATAGCGGCCTTGGGCTTTCCGGTCGTACCCCCGGTGTGAATCAGCATCTGAATGTCCTCATAATTCAGATCCGCCGGAGGCGTAACTGGCTGCCAGTCCTCGATATCCATGATGTCCTGATAGCAATAGTTATCCCCGTCCTGCTTCTCGCCGAGGCAGATAAACTCCTGCTTAAAGCCGTTTTCCTTCAAAACCATAGCCACAAAAACGCACTCGGGAGAATAGAAGATAACTCGCGGCTCCTCCATCTCGATGAGGGAAAACAGCTCCTTATCGCGTAGCATAAGGTTATAGGTCGTGATGATAATGCCTGTTTTAAATGTAACGTAGAAGGCGTCGAAAAAAGAGACGTCGTTCAGCGCGCAAAAGCCGATGCGATCGCCCTTCTTCATCCCCAGCTTCTGCGTCAGGAACCACGCCAGCTTGTTTGAGCGCAGTTCCAGATCTTCATAGGTATAGTTCACGTCATTTTCAGCGTCGTAGATCGCCACCCTATGCCTTGAAAATCTTGTGCGGTACTTTGTCATGTTTGTCAGAGTCTCAAAATCGTACATAGATTGTCCTCCCTGTCCCTCAAAAGCCTCGAGCAATCGTCTTATTTTTCATATTTTATTTTGCTCAGACCTCCAGCCGGTTCGGGCACAGAAGCGTTGCCCCACGCCTAACCCGCTGAGGGGAATATATACATTATACCCGTTCATTTTAGAATATTTGACCGGAGAAATCAACTAAAAAAATCTTCTAAAAAGGTTTATTAAATTTGTGCAGTTCAAAATTTGTGACAAGCCCAAAATACGCCCAGCGCAATTTGTGCAAATTGCCGAGAGAAAGATTGTGTTCTGCCGAAAATCGACTCCTAAACTAGAATAATACATCAAAAACACCTCTGATATTTGTTGAAAAAAACTGATGAAACACAGGAAA
>JAISHS010000002.1 GCA_031262405.1 Oscillospiraceae bacterium
GAGCTGCGCCGATTTCCTTATCTGCTACGCCAATTTCGTTTTATCGGTTCTATTTCCCAAGATATTGTCAAAGCCCGTTCCAGCATTGAGCTGAAACAGGCTTTGTCTGCGGTCTGAAAGCCCCTTCGGGGGCTTTTTTAATACAGATAATAGATAATAGATAAAAGATAATAGATATTTTTCTATAGAGTCGTGCAAAGCGCGACAGGATTAAAAATGAGATAAGGCGTCGTGAAATCACGACGCCTTATCTCATTTTATCTAATATCTATTATCTCCTATCTGATTTCATACGTTTGGCCGACGGCATCGTAGGTGGTGGAGGCTTCGATTTCAGCCTCTATGCTGCTGTCGGAGTTGCGCAGCAGGAACACACAGGAGACACTGACGGTCTCTCCTGGGGCGACTTCCTGATAGAGCGCGCGGTCGCTCTCAATTTCCGGAGCGCCGGTGGTAATGAAGAGCTCGATGCCGTCCTGATAGGTGTAGAGGTATACGGCGTCGTACAAACTAATGCTACTAGTCGAATTATTCGTAAAATGATAATATACGCGTACCGCCGGGGCGCCGTCAACGTCGGTTATACGCTCGGCGTCGTCAACGGAGACATAGCTGACGCCGTCGTCAAGAGAGCCCTCGGAAGGCAGAGACGTTGTCCACTGAGGATTCGGATCGGAGGGGAACACATAGGGCGCGGGAGCGCCGGGAAGCTCACCCGGAACATAGCTGCAAACTACGCTGCCCGCTGACTCGCCGGCGTTATAGCCAAAGATTGTCACGTCCACAGGACCGCCATGGGGGTCATATTTAAACTGTAAGCAGCACTGTATGCTAAGCCCGGGACGGATATTCAGCTCGTCGTTATAATAGGCATCAATCGGGTCCCAGTCGTAAGCGAAGTCAAGTTCTTTGCCGTCCTGATTGGCATACCAGACGAGAACGCTCCAAGCGCTGCGCGGCGATTCAAAGAAGTTTGTAAAATCATAGTAGACGCGTATTGCGTCGTCGCCGTCCATATCTATGAAGCTCTCCGCACCAATAAACGAGACATAGCTGGTCTCATCGTCTAAATAGCCGCTGCCCGAGACACTCCCCCCGCCGGGCAGGAAGGGATAATCGAATTCTCCATCTTCGGGGATATCAATCTCGGGAACGTCAAAGAATCCGGGGAAATCAGGGTTATCGCCGGGAGTGCTGGTGAAAAATTCGCTTGGATAATCATCCGTCACATTTGCGATAACGTCACGGATTATCGGAATTAAGAGCAGAATTAAAAGCAAAGCAAGCAGCAAAATGGAACCAATTACAATCGCCGCGATTGCGCCGCCGCTCAGCCCCTTCTTTTTTTGCTCCGGCTGAGGGGGCGGCGGGGAAATATCATCAGTGCGCTTTCCGCAATTCGTGCAAAAGGCGGCTTCTTCCGGCAAAGTGGCTCCGCATTCAGTGCAAAATGGCATATTCTTTCTCCTCTCTGTGACACTAATAGCGAGAACTTAAGTTTAGTAAATCGGTTACTAGTAGTTATCGCTATAGTCGCACAAAACAACCTGCTTTGTCAAGTAAATATACTAGACGCCCCGGAATAACCGGCGCGGGTTTAACTCTCGCTGGTAAATACATAATTTAATTATGTGGACAAATGTGACGAAAATTCGAGATTTCCAAAATGCCGTTGCGTTTTAGCGCAATGCAATGTATAATTTTACAAGATAGGGTTTAGAAATACTGGCTTGGGCAGCTGGTACTATATATAATCTAAGGAGGAAAAACTCCAAATGAAAATGCTCGTCTGCGTTAAACAGGTGCCGGATACGGCGGAAATCCGTATTGACCCTGTAAAGAACACGCTGATTCGAGACGGCGTTCCCAGCATAGTCAATCCATATGACGCCTATGCGCTGGAGATGGCCGCGAGAATTAAGGATGCAAGCCCCGGCTCCGAAATCGTTCTCCTGTCGATGGGACCGGAACAGGCCAAGTCCGCGCTCAAGGAGTGCCTGTCGGTCGGCGGGGACAGGGCTATTCTGCTCAGCGACCGCGCCTTCGGCGGCAGCGACGCTTCGGCGACAAGCTATATCCTCGCCACGGCAATTAAGAAGCTCGAGGCCGAGGAGGGGGCTTTTGACCTCATCTTCTGCGGTAAACAGTCCATTGACGGGGATACGGCGCAGGTAGGACCCAAAATCGCCGAGCACCTCGGGATTCCCCAGATTACCTACGCTATAGATACCATGGTTGACGGCGATTTGGTGAAGGTGAGGAGGGAAGTAGACGAGGGCTTTGAGCTTATCGCCGCGAAAATGCCCTGCCTCGTCACGGTTACAAAGCCCTTCTATGAGCCGCGCTTTCCGACTATCAGATCCAAGATGACGGCAAACCGCAAGGAAATAACGGTCTATACCTGCGCCGATTTCGACGGGATCGACACGGCGGCAATCGGACTTACCGGCTCCCCGACAAAGGTTAAAGATACCTTCACGCCCCCTGTGAAATCGGGCTGCGTTATGATTCACGAAGAGACCGGCGCGGACTCGGCAATGAAGCTTTTCGGAGCACTTGTCGAAGCCGACGCGCTTTAAGGGGAGGGTAGACAAATGGAAGCAAAAAACAAGGATTTATGGGTGTTTATCGAAGCTGACGACTCCGGCAGAGCCAAGAACGTCGGTCTGGAGCTGATTTCCAAGGCTCGCGAGCTTGCCGGTATGCAGGGCGGCAAGCTAGTCGGCGTCGTAATCGGCTCCGGCACGGACGCCGCCGTCAAAGCCGCCGCAGCTCACGGCGCGGACAAGCTTATCGTAGTCGATGCGCCCGAATATGCCCCCTACTCGACAGACGCCTTTACCAAGGCCTTCGGCGAGCTTGCCGCGAAATATGCCCCGACGAGCATTCTCATCGGAGCGACGAGTAAGGGACGCGACCTGGCTCCGCGGCTGTCCTGCCGCCTGAAAACCGGCCTGACGACGGATTGCAGCGCCCTTGATATCGACGAGAGCGACGGGAACTTAGCCTGTACGCGCCCCGCCTTCGGCGGCAACCTCATGGCGACGATTATATGTCCTAACCACCGACCTCAGATAGTCACAATTCGACCCGGCGTCTTTAGGCTCGGAAAAGCGGACGAGGGCAGGTCGGCGGAGATTATTAGGGAAGAAATCCGCGTCTCGCCTGACGAGATTCGCACCCGGCTGCTCGAAACAATAATCACAGCTGTGCGCGAGACTGTTGAGCTTGAGGACGCGGAGATTATCGTCTCCGGCGGCGGAGGCTGCGGGGAGGAAGGCTTCAAGCTCGTCCATGAGCTGGCTGCTGCTCTCGGCGGAGCCGTGGGAGCTTCCCGCGTAGCCGTCGACGAAGGCTGGATTGCCTACGATCATCAAATAGGGCAGACGGGAAAAACTGTGAGACCTAAGCTCTATATCGCCTGCGGAATCTCCGGTGCTGTCCATCACACTTCGGGTATGAGCGGCTCCAAGGTAATTGTCGCTATCAACAACGACGAGACCGCGCCCATCTTAAACATCGCCGACTACGGCGTCGTGGGCGATCTCTTCGAGGTCATTCCGGTGCTCACGAAGGAAGTAAAGAAGCTCAAGGGGATTGAATAATCATCCCGATCAGAGCACATTTTTGCTCACACGCGAGGATTGGTTTGAGGTTGCTTTTCAGCTCAGCGCTCCTTAAATGCGCACCATGCCATATGGTCGTTTATGATTCCCACCCCTTGCATAAAGCTGTAAATAATCGTGCTGCCCACAAATCTAAAGCCCAGCTTTTTCATGTCACGGCTGATTTTGTCCGACAGCGGCGTTGTTACAGGCACATCCTCCTGACGCTCCCAGTTGCCGATTATGGGGGTGCCGTCCACATAGCCCCATAGAAAATCGTTCAAGGAGCCGAGCTTCAAAACCGCCTGCGCGTTGGTGACAGCGGCGGCGATTTTCAGCCGATTGCGGATAATAGCGGAGTTGTTCATCAGCTCCGCTTGTTTTTTATCGTCATATCGGGCGATGATTTCCGGATCAAAGCCGTCAAATGCGGCTTCAAACGCAGACCACTTTTTCAGAATCGTCACCCACGAAAGCCCCGCTTGAAAACCATCCAAAATCAAAAACTTGAAGAGCTCGCGGTCGTCATGGCAGGACTTGCCCCACAATTCATCATGATATTTTTGGGAGATCGGGTCGGAGTTCGCCCACGGGCAGCGGAGAATTGTGTCGTTCATCAACATCACCTCGCTAGTTTATCAATGGCTTAAGCTTTGGTCAAAATCATCCTCAATTACTTGCGGCACTTGCACTTTCACCTTTCAGGTTCTTGGCTAATACTATCTTGTCGAATATCTGAATGCCGTTTTCCATAATGGGATTCCGATAATGCTCCAACATATAGTTTTCAAGGCGGTGCGATATGGAAAACCCGCAAGCTTCGTAAAACGGCACAGTAATTGGGCTATCGCCAGTACCAACCGCCATCGTCTTGAAATGCGACTTGTAGGTCTCAAAAAGGAACTTGACCATTGCTTTGCCATAGCCACGTCGTTGAGAACCCGGTGCTACTGCAAGATTTTGAAGTTCGCATATGTCATTGCCCTCGTCTGTTACAACGGCGACGGCGATTGCGTCTCCTCCCTCATAGCACACGAACAACTCGCCTCGGTCGAGATATTTCTCAATCATATCCTCTTGCTCGTCAGCAAGGAACAGCAGGTCGCGAACTTGCCATTTATTTTCAACTATTTGCCGTATTTCCATATCAGTACCCTCAATCTATGATTGACTTACGCCCTCATAATCATCCCGTGAGCCCTTTGCACTCAAACTTTACGCCTCCTCAGTTGCTCGCGGCGCTTGCCGCTGCATCGTTTGCGTCGGCGTTTATACAGTCAATCGTCAGTGCGACGCAAAGCGCGAGCAGTTCATTTTCGGCTCTCGGGATGTCGAACTCGTAGCTGTCGCCCCAAGTGAACCAGTGCTTGCTCATTCTCATGATGCACTCGTTACCATTAGCGATCTCATATTCGTGCGCCCAAAAGTCGCCGCTGACCGACCAGCTTGTGTTCTCGATGCGAAAGCGCGGCTTGAAGAACGTAAACTCTTTGACCACTGTGTAGGTTCTGCCGCCAATTTCGATAAAGTAGCGCGGGAGAAAAGACCAGAGCTTTTGTCGTATAAATGCCCGCTCGGTACCATTTGCGTCATAGACGTGGAGCTTGCGCCCCCAAGTGAATATCTCGCCCTGGGCGTACCACCGCTCACGCTCGCCTTCGTCCCAGACGGCGAATCTGTCACGCCACGAAAAGACCTTCTGCTTCATGTATAGTTTCATAATTTATTTCACTCCTCGGGATTGGATATACTCATTAGAGCAGCTCCTGCAAACCGTAATCGCTAGAGCGATTATAACACTAACATAGCCGCTTGCCAAGTTAAAAACAATCGGACGACGCTGGCACAGGAAAAGCGAACGTCAAAAATAGCACCGGACGAGATGTTTTGTCTCGCCCGGTGCTTTTTTGCTTAAACCTTATTGTTTACTAACCACTTGATCCATGAACCGATGCAGGATTGCCGCGAGTTCGGCGCGGGTGGCCGTGTCCTCCGGTCTGCCGTCGTTCATGATCTTAAGCTCGGCAGCCCACGCCATTGCTTCGCCTCCGTATCCGTCCTCGCCGATTCCTGCAAAGCGATAGAGCATCGTGACAATCTCATTGCGGGTAACAAACTTATTGGGATTCGTCCCGTCCGAAACGCCCGCTTCGAGCACCCAAGCTCTCGCGTCCTGCGCCCAGCTTTCGCCGGTGATTGTCTCGCCCGACAGCCGCGCGAGCACCGTCCAGAGCATCGCGCGGGTCATATTCGATTGTGGGGCAAAGAGGGTGTCACTCGTGCCCTGCATTAGGCCGTTTTCCCAGACGAATTTTACGTCAGAATAGAACCAGTTTTTGTTGTTGTCCTCCGCCACGTCAGTAAACGGCCAAACTGTTTCATCGTAACCGACGACCCACATAGACAAATGCGGAACCGTGAACGTAAATGTGCCGGTTTTCGCGTCGTACACGCCGTCGATACGCTCACTCTTGCCACGCTCGCCCATGAACCAAGCCTTAACCGGCAGCTTGCCGCTGTACGGCACGGTGATTTCAATCGCGCCCTCGAACGTGTGGATTTCCGTGTTGTCCGAGACAATCGATATGTCGTAAACCGTGTCGCCCACCGCCAGCGTACCGATTTGCTGGCTGTTCAATTCTTTCTGCGAGACTTCCGTGATTTTCGCGATGGCGATCTCGAGCGTGTCGGCGGCCTGCTCGTGCACAGACTGCGTCGCAGGCACGTCGAGAGTCAGCTTGCCGTCCGGCAGCACCACCTCAATGCCGAGATTTGCGTCGTTGATAATCGCGACCGCTTCCGTCGGCAGACGGACGGCACTAATCCCGTCCACGCCCGCGAGATTGAAGTCAACCTGCGTCTGCTCGTTCTCTTTCGCCGTTTCGAGAATTTCCTGCATTACGCTCGCGGTCATCTCGATGATCGCCACGCCGTTGATCACCGTGCAAGGTACATCCACGGCGCCATCGCCTACGGTGATGAGCTGCGTCGGCGGGGTCGGCGGAGTCGGCGGTATGTATGGCGGCGGCGTTGCGTCGGTCGCCGGGAAGGTCACGGTGAACACAAGTACAGAATCCGAGCGCGACGCCCACACGGGCGCTATGCTGTTCACGGTGAAGCCCGCGATCGCAGATGTTTGGTTAAAGCTGCTCGGGAACGCATAGCCGCTCGCCGCCGTCAGCGTCACCTGCACTTTGTAAACTGTGGAAGCTGCGAACGCGCCGGTGTGCGCCGTGCCGTCCGACGTCTGCCACGCAATCGCCGTCGTGAAGCCAGTGCCATCGGCTCCGTCGTCGTCAGGCGTTCCGCCGCGCGTGGGCGCGTCTATCCCTGTGATTGCAGCCGCTGAAATCGGCGTTGCGTCGGTCGTCGGGAAGGTCACGGTGAACACAAGCTCATCGTCATCGCAGGATACAAACGTCGGCGCTATGCTGTTCACGGTGAAGCCCGCGATCGCAGATGTTTGGTTAAAGCTGCTCGGGAACGCATAGCCGCTCGCCGCCGTCAGCGTCACCTGCACTTTGTAAACTGTGGAGGCTGCGAACGCGCCGGTGTGCGCCGTATCAGCCGACGTTAGCCACGCGATCGCAGTCGTGAAGCCTGTGCCGTTTTCTGCGCCGGTATCAGGCGTTCCGCCGCGCGTGGGCGCGTCTATCCCTGTGATTGCAGCCGCTGAAATCGGCGTTGCGTCGGTCGCCGCGTAGATGCGACTGAGCACGAGCGTCGCGCCGGGGGTGCCTGAGATGGTCGCGTTTACGCCGCCGATTTGGACGGCGGTACCCGCGGTAGTCAGCCCCGTGAACGTATAATTTGTGTTCGCCGTAAGCGTTACGCTTGCGGTGTAGTCGGTGGAGCCCAAAAACATTGTTCCGGCAGGCGTACTTGCGCCATAAGTCCACGAGACCGTCCCTGCCATCCAATTATCGCCGTTCGTCGCGTCCGCCGCCGTATCCGGCGTGGCACCCGTCACCGGCGCGGTGATGCCCGCGACGTTGACAGATGTGATAGGCTGCTCGGTGACGGTCAGCGTGACTGCTATCCCGGGCACTGTGTTGTAATTCGTCATGTCGGTGGGCGTGAACGTCGCCGTGATATCCGCCGTCGGAGACGCGACCGTACCGACGCTTGTGGTCGAATCTTGATCAAAGGCATAGTTCGCGGGAAGCGACAAGTTAGCCAAGGTCTGCCCGAAAACCGCATTAATGGTCTGCGTGGAGGTTGAGGGCGTGGCCTTGCTGATGATAACGGTCACGCCTGTTGGCTGGGTGAGGGTGTACTTCCACTCGCCCGCACCCGTGACGGTGAAGCCGCTGACTGTCACTGACTTGGCGACTTCCGACGCGTCCGCGGTTGTGACAGTGCCCGTCGAGGGCGGAGTTGCAAGCGTGACGATATCGCTATTTATCACGCCGCTAAGCGCGGCTGACGTGGTTACGAGCGCGACCGTCGTACCTCCGTTGTACGTCCTGTTCGTCGCCGTCACGCCCGTGACGGTCAGCTCCTTTTTCGCAATCGTGAAGTTCGCGCTTGTGCCCGAACCGCTGTAGTCGTCGTTTACCAGTGTCGCCGTGACGGTATAAGTCCCCGGTTCTGTGGGCTTTGCCGAGCTTGAATATGAGGTGCCGGGCGAACTGTCGCTCAAATTCCCGCTGTAGGAATACGTCCAAGACGGACTGGAGATCGTCGCGCCGGTAATCCCCATTGTGGGGTCGCCAAGCGTCCCGCCGTAGGTCAGTCCCGTTGACGGTGCGGTCGTCGTGATGGTGACGCCCTTTGCCGAAACGCTCAACGCGCTCGACGTATTTATGGGATCGTTAACTCCCGAAACAGATACAGAAAGCGTGTCGCCGTTGTGATCCCCGGCTTTCATGGTCGTGCCGTGCGCCGGACTTACAGATACCCCGTCCGTCCAAGTGCTTGAAAACGTCACCAATTTCGTCGTTCCGTCATCAAAGGTGATGGTTACGCTCATTCCTGCGAGATTCAGCGTATCGTCGGTTGTGTACTCCATATCCGTCGGCGCGCTTGTAATTACGAAGCTTTCCGCGCTCCTCGCGCCGGTCGCGGGGAACGCGAACGACAGAGTGACCGTTGAGCCGGTATTCGTTCCGATTGTGGCGGTATTTGCGCCAAATGTCGCAGTCGTCAGCCCCGTAAATGTGTAATCCTCGTCCGTTATCGTCAGCGTTACCGTCGCGGTGTAGGTGGTGGAGCCGAGAAATTTATTGCCCGTTACAGTCGGAGTCCACGAGACCGTCCCTGCCGTCCAGTTCGTGCCGTCAGTCGCGTCCGTGTCCGGCTCAGCTAACACCACCGGCGCGGTGATGCCCGCGACGTTGACGGTGGTGATGGGCTGGGGGGCGACAACAAGCGTAGCCGCAATGCCTGTCACCGTCTCGTAATTCGTCGTGTTGGAGGGCGTGTAGATCAAGGTAATCGCCGTGGGGCTTGCGACAGTTCCAACGGAAACGCTCGATTCCTGCTCAATCGCAAAGCCGGTTGTCACGCCTTGAATCTGCGAAACGGTTTGCCCGTAGACGGCGGTGAGGCTTGGAACGGTATAAGTGGGCGTGGCCTTGCTGATGGTGACGGTCACGTCTGTCGGCTGCGTGAGGGTGTACTTCCATGCGTCCGCACCCGTGACGGTGAAGCCGCTGACTGTCACTGACTTGGCGACTTCCGACGCGGCCGCGCTTGTGACATTGCCCGTCGAGGGCGGAGTTGCAAGCGTGACGGTGTCAGTGAAAACTTTTCCGCTAAGCGCGGCTGACGTGGTTACGAGCGCGACGCTCGTCGTCTCGTTATATGCCCTGTTTGTCGCTGTCACGCCCGTGATGGTCAGCTCTTTTTTGCTCACGGTAATCTCGCCCGACGTCGCGGACGCGGCGGCATACGTCGCGTTCCCATCGGACGCAGCCATAATCTTAAACGTGCCCGGACGCAGGATGGTCAGCGTCGTGCCGCTAATCGAAGCGACGTGCTCTCCATTCGTTGAATTGAGCGGATTAGTCGTCGCGTCTGCGGTAAGCGGCGTTTCGTCCACGATGGAGTATTCTACCTCAGCTCCACCGTAGTCTGATGTAATATTGTCTAACGTAACCGTAGCATCGCCGTAAGTTTTCCCGCCTGAGACAAGCCCCGTAACAACAGAGCCAAAGTCGATTTCGTCCGTTGATAAGTGCGCGAAGGTTGCGGTCAAGGCGATCGTGCCGCCTGTCGCGTCGGCGGCAGCAATCGTGTAGGTGGACGTCGCCGTCACCGGCGTTCCCACCGTGCTGACGGTTGCGGGATTGTTCGCCGCGCCCGAATACGTCAGTGTGTTGCTCGCATCGCCTAAGTCGTCAAGCGTGTAGGTGATTATGATGCTGTCGCCTGCTTCGCCGTAGGCGTTCGTGATGCTCACACTATCGCCCGTGCCAGCAGTACTCGGCGTGATTGTCACTTGATACAGCGTGATCGTTGCGGTTTTGGTGCCCTTGAGAACGGAATCCGAGACGGTCAGCGTAATCTCTTCGCCGAGACAGCTGGATGCGTTAAAAGTGCTCCCCGAATCAGTAACGTCCTCGCTGCTCCACGCGTAGGAAAGCGAGGTGCCGTTCGTAATTCCCCTCGTATTCGCCGTCAACTCGCCGTTGCTGGCGTTGACGGTAATCGCTAAGGTACCTTCGAGCAACGGCTCGATTTTGACGTATTTGTGGGTAGTGTCATAGGAGTAAGCCGCGGCACTCGACACGCCGCTGGTATCCACCCCTTCGCCCGAACCGAAGGTTGTGTTGGTGGACGCTTCCCACGCATAGCGGTCGGGTAGGTCTTCCGGCCCGTCGTTGAACGCACGCGCCGTGCCGTCTATGTCTGTGGTCTTGGCAATTAGTGTCGGAAAGTCAGAGATGGTGAAGGTGTTGCCCGCGTAGACGCCGTAGCTGTTGCCACTCGTCGCCGTGTCGCCCGTAGCTGTCACTGTACCGCCGGAGATGGTGAGGTTGCGGCCTGCGTAGACGCCGTAGCTATCGCCGCCGCCCGTCGCAGGGCCGCCTGTAGCTATCACTGTACCGCCGGAGATGGTGAGATCGGCACCCTGGCCTTGCGTGTAGTGTGCGCTGATGCCGTAGCTGGAGCCCGTGCCGGTCGACGTGCCGCCCCTTGCCGTCACTGTGCCGCCGGAAATGTTGATAGAGTATCTTACGTTTTCGCTCTTGAAAATGCCATAGCTTCTACCGACCGCCGTGCCGCCCGTTGCCTCTACAATCGCACTGCCTTCTATAGTAAGGATGCTGTCCGCGAATATGCCGTAGCTGCTGCCGCTCGCACTGCCGCACGTCGCCGTCACGCGTGCGGTGCCATTGATGGTGAGGGTGCTTCCCGCGTAGATGCCGTAGCTGGCCTTGGTATCCCCCGTCGCCTTGCCGCCTGTCGCCGTGACGCTGCCTGTGCCGGAGATTGTGAGTGCTTGGGTAGAATTTATCCCGTATGTATTGGTATCGATCCCGCCGCTGTACACACTCACGAACGCGTTGTCGCCCACGAGATTCAACGTCACGGCACTCGACGTGAGGTTGAGCGCGGTCGCGGCGTTGGTGATGAAGTTGACGTTCGTGAGGGTGAGGGTGGTGCCTTCATAGCTGTAGCTGCCGCCGCCTAGGTCGGCGGAAGCCGTGCCATCCGTGATCGTCGCGCCGCCGTTACCTTTTTTCAGCACGCCGCCGTCGAAATAGAGGGAGTATATGGAGAAGGGCGCGATTTCGAGGTATGTTTGCGCGCCCACGGTTAGGACGCTCGCAGACCATGCGCCGCTGTTCGAATCGCGCCATATGTAGGTGGTGGGTAAGGTAAGGGATGGTTCATCCAAATCATATATCGCGAGCGAATCACGTACACCTGTGCCGCTCTGTGCGATAACCGTCGGTGTGCCGGTGATGGAGATTGACCGACCGCAGATACCGTAGCTTTCTTCGCTCGCCGTGTCGATCTGTGCGATAACCGTCGGTGTGCCGATGATGAAGACTGAATCGCCGCTGATGCCGATGCTGGAGGTGCCCACCGTGCCGCAGGTTGCCGTTACGTGTGCGCTGCCGGAAATGGTGAGAGCACCGGCTGCACTGACGCCGCCGCCGTAATAATCCGTGTCTCCGCCTGTCGCCACTACTGTGCCGCCGGAGATCGTAAGGCTGCCCTCAGATTTGATGCCATAGCTTTGGTCGTCCGATCCCGTTGGATTGCCGCCCGTTGCCGTCAGGCTGCCCGAACCGGTGATGATGAGGTGTTGGCCATACATCCCGTATATCCCGTATGTCCCGGACTCGTCTTCTCGACTATCGGCTTCTCCGCTGAACACACTCACTAATGCGTTATCGCCCACGAGATTCAATGTCAAGTCGCTCGACAGCGAGGTGAGGTCGAGTGCAATCGGGGCGGAGGTGGTGAAGGAGAAATCCGTGAAGGTGAGTATATTGTTAACTTTATCCCATGACCACGAGGCTCCCTCTCCCTCCTCAAATTCTGTAGTTGTATTGCCCTGATAAAGACCGTGATCGTCATCTTTTAGGTAAAGGCTATAGCTTGCGTCGGTGATCGCCGTTGCCGCGTTGGCCTTTGTCTCTATCATCGTGGCCAGCAAGAGCGCCACCGCCAGCGTCAGTGCCGCCGCCAGTGTCACCGAGAGCCGCCGCCCAAATTGCTTATGCATGTGTTTCATTTAAAAAGTTCCCCCGAACTAAGATTTGCTACATGGTATCACCCTAGCATATTTCCGGCGTCTGAGACATTCACTTGCGTGAAAAGGCACGAAAACGGCGTAAAAATGGGTGGAAATGAAAAAACACCCCCGCGGGCTGCCCCGCAGGGATGTGTATTTTGGCGGTATCATACAGCACAACGGCTTTTCGCGGGCAGAGAAATTGCGCTCTTTCATGTTTCATGGCTAAACACAAATGCGAACGCTTCCCCGACGGGAAAAGCCCGCGTGAAAGAGTTCGCACAGTTTAGTCCAATATAAATACACACAATATTGAACAGTGAACAATGAACGATGAACAGTGAACAGTACAAATATCGGCTGTGAGGGTTTAGTTCCTTACTGCACATTGTTCAATGTTCATCGTTCATTGTTCACTCAGGCTGCGCAAGCAGCCGATATTTGGTAGAGTTGATCAATTTAGATGTGTGGTGTGAAAAGCTTATTCCACTAAGGTAAGACTACAAGATCCAAAGTTTATAGTTTATACAGGCGGTAGTGTCGTACATTTTTGAATATGACCAAAGCGTAGATAAGTGATCATGGAACGGAAATGACCCTATATGAAGCCACCTATTTTTTAATTTTACTTACTAAATTTCTATAATCCACTCCGAAGAATCCAAGTATGCCAACTAACGCACTAACAAAAGCCAATGTGCTGAAAATGCCTGTAAGAATATCATTATCAACCTGCCTTTTGTTTATGAAATAATTTGCTGTGAGTATTATAACAGTCAAAACAATAAATCCAACAGATTTAAGTATACGGGTTCTCTTTTTGCGCTTGCTTTGCTCCGCATATTTTTCTTCCTCAAGTTGTTTTATTATCTCTTCTTTCTGTTTGATCCCTTCTAATAATTCTTTGTTTCGTTCAGCAACATCTTGTGCTTGCTTCGCTTGAAAATTATGATTGTCAATATAAGCATCAATGCCTTCCTCAGTAAATATCAAAATCGGGTCAATGTTTTCTTCTCCAATTTGTTCGCTGTCTGTATTAACCTTGCGTATTTCAACCAATGCGGCATCTGCTTCTTCTCTAGAAATATTTTTGGAGCGATATTTCTTTTCAACTTCAGCAACTTTCCTTTCTATTGAAAAGTTTAAGATTGATGAAATTGCTATTTGGGCACGAGCAACAACATCAAGGCTTTTAATGTTGATGTTTGCAAAATTCCGATTAATTTTAACCCATATCTTATCAATAAAAAACTCGCACGTACTTGCTAGAGGGACTGCCCCCTCTCTCATACCATCGGCCTCTTTAGCAAGATTAAGGCATAAGTTGGTTGCAGTTAAAAAGAAATACTTTGCCTCTCTGAGTGAATTATTTTTACCTCTTCTCAATATATTGATTTTATTCAATACAGACATATTCATTTCTATATCTGACTGTGAATAGTTTGAATATATCTCTGATGTCTTTTCTATCTTGTCTATACTTAATAGATTATACTTAAGATTTTCATCTAAATCATATATTTTTTCATCATCATAACTGAATCCGAGTGAGGAAATATATGCCCAAAACAATCCCTTTTTTTCTCTAATTTCGCTTGTGTCATTGCAACCATTTATAATACTTCGCATTGCTGGTTTTAGCTGGATAGCTCGTTGTTTTCCACTAACTATCCTTTCCGCATAACCAAAGAACGAGTCGATTTCCCTTTTAGTCTCATGAAAATATTTTAACTGAATAATATCTTTACCTATTTTTTTCTTACTACTTGTGTTAACCGCCTTTATTAAATCAAGTAATTCATGCACTATTTTCTTGTACAAATCTCCATTAAAACCGTTTACTGAGAATAGAATCTCTGTATCAAAATAAAACACGGTTTCATAACTCCATGTATTTGTGCTGTATTCTTCAGGAGTATATTGAAAAGCTGAGTATAATAGTGCCCCCTCCTTTATAAGTCTCAGTGCGTCTATAACATAAAGATTCTTTTCATTGGTAATTATGAATGAATGTATGTACTTACCCCAATAATCCTTGAGAATTATATCATTAATAAGGTATTCATACAAAATTTTGATTACTCTATCTTTCTCGCTTTGATTTAGGAACCGCTTTGCTTTTGCCTGAATATACTCAAATAGGCTATTGGTTATCTTATCTTGTGAGTTTTCAATACTTTCTTTTTTCTTTTCTAAGTCGATGTCAATGGTAATATTTTCAGTACGTGAATATATTTTATCAGCCAATGACAATTCGGGTATCTTTCTTAAGGAATTTTTAACAACAACTTCAGGAATACTGAAGTCGAAATATTCTAATAAACTGCATACCATTTCACTTACAGAAAAGAACTGATACTTTTTTGTATATATAACATACTTGATAAACACGGCCAGTGTTTGGTATACATCCATATTCTTCCTAGCAAGCTCTCCAAAGAGAGCAATTGACGCCATACATTTTTTATCTGTTTCTAAAGCATTCATTTCACGTACTCCTCTTTTGACATTAACCTCTTTACTGCATAAGTATATACATAATAACGGATGCTTTTCCTCAATAAACGCTATTATGTAATTAGGAGATTACCCCATGTCAGTTTTGCGTTTTCCTACATTGACTGACCATTTTTATTTACTATAAAACAAATTTTCTCTAAATGCAACAAAATTATTGCAAATTTGCAACATTACTTTGGCACGCTTGCTCTTTTAGCCTGTGCTCCGTGCAGACTAACTTATGTTATCCAAAAAAATCCGAATCCATCGCTAATATTGATTGGCGATGGATTCGGATTATATGAGCTGGCGTATTATATCAATTTCGACACAAGGAAAAACCGGTGAAGTATCTTGGCTGCGCCAAGAAGTGAAGTTGTTGGCTTACGCCAACATTGAAGTATTTTGCCTACGGCAAAACGTGAAGAAAAGTTTGCCCTTGATGTGCCGAAAGCACACTTCACTGCCGAAGGCTACTTCACTGCGTAGCTACCTCGCTTGCCCGACAGGGCAAACTTAGTTGCGGACGGCTTTCGCCGTCCGCATGGAGCGGGTGAAGGGAATCGAACCCTCGTATTCAGCTTGGGAAGCTGATGTTCTGCCATTGAACTACACCCGCGGGATATTCGGTTTTCACTACTTCCTCGCGTCCTTTTAGCCGCTTTTTTAGCCGCCTTCAAGCTTTGTGCTTATTGTATCACCGACGGGGGAGATATGCAAGCGGTTTTTTCTCCGGCGCCTTTGCAATCTCTGCCAAATTGTGCTAAGATTAAGTCAGCTTCACGGGGGGAGGGAATACTATGGCGGATCTCAATTCGAACGTGCGCGGGCTTGGCGGCGTCGGTCAACAGAGGGCAAAGGCACTTGAAAAGCTCGGCATTAGGACTCTGCGCGACTTAATCAGCCATTTCCCCAGAAGATATGAGGACAGGACGAAAACCCTGCCCATAGCGCAGCTAAAAGACGGGCAGAGCGCCTGCGTTGAGGCGCTTGTCGCGTCGGAGCCAATGCTCTCGCGCTCAACGCAGGGCAGGCAGCTGCTAAAGCTTTCCGCCGTCGACGAGACGGGTACGCTTTCAATCACCTTTTTCGGACAAACCTATCTAAAATCCGTGCTCAGACCGGGGAAAAGTTTCGTTTTCTTTGGGAAAGCCTCGATTCTGGGGGGGCGCCGGAGCATGACTAACCCCTTATTTGACCCGTCAGAGGGGGAGAGGGTGGTGACTGGGAGGATAGTGCAGTTCTATCACCTGACTCAGGGCATAACGTCAAAGGTACTCACGGGACTCGTTCGCCAAGCGCTCGACGGGTTGGCGTTGCAGCTTCCGGACGCGCTTCCGCCGGAGGTGACGGAGCGGCACAAGCTCTGTCAGGCGGACTTTGCCTATGAGAACATTCATTTTCCGGCGGATTACATCTCGCTGGCCTTAGCGCAGCGTCGGCTCATATTCGAAGAGCTTTTCGTACTTGCCGCCGCGCTCACGCAGATGAAGCACAGCCGCGTCAAAAAAAGCGGCACGCTCATACATAACGCTACCCCCGAGGACTTTTATGCCGCGCTGCCCTTTGAGCCGACCGGCGCGCAGAAGCGGGCGGTGAAGGAAGCTCTTGCGGATATGGCCTCCGGCGGCGCGATGAACAGGCTCCTTCAAGGCGACGTGGGCAGCGGGAAGACCCTCGTCGCGGCCGCCGCCGTCCGGAGCGTAGCGCGCGCAGGGTATCAGGCGGCGTTTATGGCGCCGACGGAGATTTTGGCGAATCAGCACTTCGCGACGCTCTCGGAGCTGCTAACGCCGCTCGGAATAGTCGTCGTGAAGCTCACGGGCTCAATGACCGCCAAGCAGAAGGCCGAGGCCAAGCGCGCGCTTGCAGAGGGACTAGCGGCTCTCGCCGTCGGCACCCATGCGCTGATAAGTCAGGGTGTGGAGTTTGACGCTCTCGCGCTCGTAATAACGGACGAGCAGCACCGCTTTGGCGTGGCTCAGCGCGCCGCACTCTCTGCCAAGGGCGCGGGGGTGCACACGCTGGTTATGTCCGCGACGCCGATTCCGCGCACGCTGGCGCTCATGATCTACGGCGATCTCGATGTGTCAATCCTCGACGAGCTGCCCCCCGGCAGACAGAAGGTGGACACCTTCGTGGTGGGAGAGGCGGTTAGGGCGCGGCTGAACGGGTTTATCAAAAAGCAGGTAGCCGAGGGACGGCAGGTCTTCGTCGTCTGTCCGGCGATTGAGGAAAACGAGGAAAATCCGCAGGATATAAAGACCGCCGTCGCCCACGCTGGGCAGCTTAAAAGGGTGCTTCCGGAGCTTAAAATCGAGAGTCTGCACGGCAAAATGAAAGCCGCCGAGAAGGACGCCGTTATGCTCGCCTTTGCGGAGGGAAAGCTCGACGTTCTGGTCTCGACGACCGTTGTAGAGGTGGGCGTGGATGTGCCGAATGCGTCGCTGATGGTGGTTGAAAACGCCGAGCGCTTCGGACTTTCCCAGCTGCACCAGCTGCGCGGACGCGTGGGCAGGGGAGAGCACAAGAGCTATTGCATCCTGTTGACCGACAGGAGCGAATACCCGGACGCCTATGAGCGGCTCAAGGTGCTGGAAAAGACAAACGACGGCTTTAAGATTTCGGAGGAGGATTTGCGTCTGCGCGGGCCGGGAGACTTCTTCGGCTCCCGCCAGCACGGCCTGCCCGAGCTGCGCATTGCCGATCTTCTGACGGATGTCGGGCTACTAAAGGAGGCGCAGGAGGCGGCCATAAAGCTTCTCGAGAGCGACCCGTCGCTGGAGAGACCGGAGAATGCGGCGCTTAAAAGGGAGATAGGCAGGGTGTTTGAGAATGGGGTTTCGTAGGGAGCAGCTGAGAATTAAATATTAAAGAAAAACTGATGTGACAAGCAGGGAAAACAGTGGGATGGTTAAGAAAATAAGTACCGTTTGAAGCGCCACGGCTCGCGCGACAAATTCTTCGTCCGTGTGATATTTCTGCGAGAAAACGACGATAAGGGTGCCGGTGGGCATTGCGAAGGTTATTACATAGGCCGCCGGCATGGCGCCGCTGAATCCGAGCAGCTTCAAAATCAAAGTGAGAGCCAGCGGAATCAGACACAGCCTTCCCGCGGCAATGATCCAAGCTCGGGAGTCCGACCAGAGAGATTTCAGCTTCACATTGTAGAGCGCGCCGCCCAGAACAATGAGCGAGAGCGGGGTGAGCATAGAGCCGACCTGAGTAATGGCAGACAGCAAGGGCGCCGGGATGCTCAGCGGAGTGAAATAGAAGACCATAAACAAAAGCAGGGCGATAGTCGCAGGATTTTTGACAAAGGCACGCATATTGAAATCGCCGTTTGTGAGCAGCCGCAGGCCTGCGCTGTAGAATAAAACCTGAAACGAGAGATTGAAAATGCTGGCGTAAAACAGGCCGTCCGCGCCCAATACCGCCTGAGCGACGGGCATTCCCAAAAACCCGACGTTGGCAAAGGTCAGCATGGTGAGGTTGACCTTTCCGTTTGGCGAAGGTCTCCGGCGCAGCTTCATAACGAAGAGCCCGCTAGATATTACGACCACATAATAGCCGAAGGAGATCACAAAGCCCCAGAGCATATTTATAACGTGGCTGAAGTCGGCTTTGTTGGCGGAGCCGCCCAGTATGCTAAAGGGCAGGACGATATACACCATCAGGTTTGAGAGGACGTCTTGCGTCTTGCGCGTCATTAGACCCGTTGCGCGCATAAGAAGGCCTATGCCGGCAAAAAGTACAATTTTGACCACTAGTTCAATAAATACTGAGCTTGGCACGGCTTTGACGACCCCCTTTCACAACAACTCTTTGCAATATTATATAGCTGTTGGCTTAAAATGGCAAGGGAGATTATTGAAGCTGCGCAGTTAGGGGTATAAAAAGTATGTTAAAAAAATCTCAGCAGGTGTTGACTTTCCGCTTGTGATATGCTAATCTACTAGGGCGTCTGATAACGCGGGGTAGAGCAGTTGGTAGCTCGTCGGGCTCATAACCCGGAGGTCGTTGGTTCAAGTCCAGCCCCCGCAACCACAAGTAAGTCAAGCCCGCGAAAATATTTCTGTCGCGGGATTGACTTACTTTATTATTGTGACAAAGCACGGACGGGGCGTTGCCTCGTCCGTGTTGCCGTTAAGCGGGCGTTACTTCTAGTGATGAAACTCGCGGTAATCCTGCACCGCTTTGTGGACAGCACAACAAACTGATAAGAATAAACACGGGTACTTTTAAAATTAATGACCAAAATATAGAGCAAATCATTATGCATTTCGTATAATATGTGAAGAAATCTTATGAATCTAGCAATAAAATTCAATGGTCTTTTTCCAATGATGCAGATATACTGTTAACTGTGGGCGGGGCATTGCTATCCCCGTCTCCGGGTCAAAGATCCGCCACTAACATATATCTAAAATAATGGGAGGAAAACGCATTGAAAAGAACAGCTGCAATCTTATTGGCATTGGCGCTTGTATTCGCGCTGACCGCCTGCGGCGGTACCGCGGCGACTGAGCCCACGGCCGCGCCGGCAACCCAGGCTCCTGTAGCCAACACCGATCCCGATCCCGTACCCGAGGACACAGTGAAGGAAATCAACATCGGCGTCTGCATCTACAAATTCGACGACAACTTTATGACGCTCTATCGCACGGAGCTTGAGCGTTACCTGAAGGAAGACCTCTCCAGTGACGACGTAAAGTGCAACGTCACCGTCGTGGACGGCAAGGGCGACCAGGCCGAGCAGACCAATCAGATCGACACGTTCATCGCGAACCAAGTCGACGTTATCATCTGCAACCTCGTGCAGTCCTCCTCTGCGGCCACGGTAATTGATAAGTGCAAGGCCGCCGATATTCCGGTTATCTTCATCAACCGCGAGCCCACCCCCGAGGACATGGCTCTTTGGGACAAGATCGCCTATGTCGGTGCGGACGCCCGCCAGTCCGGCACGTTCCAGGGCGAGATTATTGCTGAAACCGCAAACAAGGGCGACTGGAACGGCGACGGCGTCGTCTCCTACGTCATGATCATGGGCGATCCCGAGAACGTGGATGCGCAGTATCGCACCGAGTTCTCCATCAAAGCCCTCACCGACGCCGGCATCGAGGTTGAAGAGCTGGTCAAGCAGCGCGGCGACTGGGCTCAGGAAAAGGGACAGGAGCTTGCCAATACGGCGCTGACCCAGTTCGGCGACCAGATTGACGTTATCTTCTGCAACAATGACGCCATGGCGCTGGGCGCCGCCCAAGCCATCACCGCCAACGGCCGCACCGTGGGCGAGGACATCTATCTCGTCGGCGTTGACGCTCTTGAGGAGTGCCAGCAGATGGTTAAGGATGGCACCATGACCGGTACCGTTCTGAACGACCACATCGGTCAGAGCCACACGGCCGCCGATGTTGCGCTGAAGGCAGTCAACGGCGAAACCCTTGAGAAGAACTACACCGTAGACTACGTGAAGCTCGTCTAGTACCCGGAGAACACAATATTGCGTGTGCGCTGGGGCCCGGCGCACACGCAGTTTTGTACTGATTCGATCTGGGGCTATAAACTCGCATGGGGGTATGGTTATGGCTGAATATCGGCTGGAAATGCGCGACGTCAGCAAAGCTTTTCCCGGCGTACAGGCACTGGACCGCGCTCAGCTTAAGCTGCGGCCCGGCAGTGTGCACGCTCTCATGGGCGAAAATGGCGCCGGGAAATCAACGTTAATGAAGTGCATGTTCGGGATCTATAAAATGGATTCCGGCGAAATTTATTATGAGGGCGAGAAGGTCTCGATCACAGACCCGATGGACGCTCTCAAACGAGGCATCGCCATGGTGCACCAAGAGCTCCAGCCCGTGCCGGAGCGCAGCGTGGCGGAGAACATTTTCATCGGCCGCTATCCCACAAAGAGGTGGCTGGGCGTGATCAGCACCATAGACCACGAAAAGATGTTCAAGGACACCGAGGCGCTGCTCAAGGAAGTGCGCATGAGCTTTGACCCCAAGGCAAAGCTCGGAACGCTTTCCGTGTCGCAGATGCAGCTGGTGGAGATAGCCAAGGCCGTTTCCGCCGACTGTAAGGTGCTTATTTTAGACGAACCCACGTCTTCGCTGACCTCAAACGAGGTCGAGGCCCTGTTCCTTATCATCGAGGATCTCAAGGCCAAGGGCGTGTCGATTATATATATTTCCCACAAAATGGATGAGATTCTCAAGATATCCGACGAGGTCACGATCATGCGCGACGGCGCTTACATAGGCACCTGGGACGCTAAGGAGCTAACCACCGACATGATCATCACCCGTATGGTGGGTCGTGAGCTTACAAATCTCTTTCCCAAGCGCGAAAACGAGCCCGGCGAGGTCGTGCTGGAGGTCAAAGACTTCACTTCCATCAACCCGAAATCCTTCAGGGATGTGAACTTCACGCTGCGCAAGGGCGAAATCCTCGGCGTGGGCGGACTGGTGGGCGCCCAGCGCACGGAGCTAATGGAGGGTCTGTTCGGCATCCGCAGCCACACCACCGGAGAGGTTATAATCAATGGCGAGTCCTTGGACGTGCGCCGACCCCGAGACACGATCCGCAAGGGCACGGCGCTTCTCACCGAGGACCGGCGCCAAAGCGGCGTCATGGGTGTACTTTCTGTGGAGGACAACGTGGCCATCGCCTCTCTGAATCGCTTCATCAAGTGGGGAATCATGCTGGACGGCAAGAAAATCCGCGAGCTCGTCAGTGACAACGTGGCGAAGCTCTCCATCAAGACGCCGGGGCTCAAGACTCAGATTCAGTCTCTGTCCGGCGGCAACCAGCAAAAGGTGCTCATCTCGCGCTGGCTTGCCAACAATCCCGACATCTTCATTCTCGACGAGCCCACTCGCGGTATCGACGTGGGCGCGAAATACGAGATTTACTGCATCATCGCCGACCTTGCAAAGCAGGGCAAGAGCATTGTTATGATCTCATCGGAGCTGTCGGAGCTTATCGGTATGTCCGACCGCATCATGGTCATGTGCGACGGCAGGGTCACCGGCTTCGTCGACGGCAAGGACGCGAATGAGGAAAACCTCATGACGCTTGCCACCCAGTTTTCGTGAGGAGGAATCACTGATATGGAATTAAATAAAAATAAAAGCATCGGCAGATTCTTAGAAGGAAACGCCATGGTCATCCTCATGGTGTTAGTTGCCATCGTCGTCGGTATTTTGCGCCCCAACTTCATTTCGGGGGCCAACTTCAACAACCTTTCCGTCAACACCGCCGTGCGCTTCATTATCGCCCTAGGCGTTTCCGGCTGCCTGATCACCAAGGGCACCGATCTTTCCGCCGGACGCATGGTGGGCATCGGCGCCTGCGTTTCCGCGACGCTGCTGCAAAAGGCCGATTATACGGATAAGTTTTTCCCCGGCCTCGGCAATCTGCCCATCGTTGCCGTTTTGCTCATCGCGGTTTTGATCTGCGTTGTGTTTGGTATCATCAACGGCTGCGTAATCTCCTTCCTCAAGGTTCCGCCCTTCATCGCGACGCTGGGTATGCAGACTCTCATCTACGGAATCTGCCTGGTGTACACGGGAGCAAAGCCCATCGGCGGCCTGCGCAGCGACTATACCCAAATCGCCAACGGCAAGCTATTGGAAAACACCGCTTCGCCCATACAGATACCATACCTGTTAATCATCGCAATCGTCTGCGGCGGGTTAATGTACTTCCTATATAACAAGACCCGACACGGCAAGCACATGTACGCCATCGGCGGAAACGAGACCGCCGCCGAGGTGTCGGGTATCAACGTGGGCTTTAGGAAGATTCTCATCTACGCCCTTGCGGCGGCTCTCTACGCGCTGGCAGGGTTCCTGCTGGCTGCCAAGTCCGGCGGAACCTCCGTTAACATGGGGCAGGGCTATGAGCTAGAGGCCATCGCCGCCTGTACCATCGGCGGCGTATCCGTCAACGGCGGCGTCGGCCGAGTGTCCGGTATTCTCTTGGGCGTTCTCGTGTTCGAGCTGCTTAAAATTTCCCTCCAGTTCATGGGCGTCGAAACCTCCTACACCTACATCGTGCAGGGCTTGGTTATCGTCGTCGCTGTCGCCCTCGACCTGCGCAAGTACCTCGCAAAGAAGTAAAGCGTCAGTTGACAAGCCCGCCCGGTTTCCATACCGCGGCGGGCTTGTTGTGCAGGTGTGCAGGATATATTTTTTTCAATCACCATTCTCGGCTCTTCAATTTCCGGTCAAAACATGGTATGCTGTCCTTTGGAGGTAGTGTGATGGGGCTTTACAAAATTATGATAGTGGACGACGAGCGGGAGATACGCGAAGGAATTGCGCGGAAGATCGACTGGGAAAAAAGCGGGTTCGAGCTGATTGCCTCGGCGGAGAACGGGCAGGAGGCGCTGGAGCTGGCGGAAAACCTTGCGCCGGACGTCGTGATTACCGACATTAAAATGCCGTTTATGGACGGGCTGACGCTGGCGAAGCTTTTGAGTGAGCGGCTGCCGGCGGCCAAGGTCGTGATTTTCTCGGGCTTCGACGACTTTGAGTATGCCCAGAAGGCTATCCAGTACGGCGTGACTGAGTATATATTAAAGCCCGTGGGCGCGCAGGAGCTGACCGCGACGCTGGGCGAGCTGCGCAACAGGCTGGATGTGGAGATCCAACAGAAAAACGACATGGACGCCCTGAGGGAGCATTACACGCGAAGTCTGCCGCTGCTCCACGACCTCTTTCTCACGCGGCTGCTGGACGGCAAGCTGCCCGCCGGACGGATTACGGAGCAGGCCGAGGTCTACGGTGTGCGTCTTGCGGGGAAGTATTTCGCGGCGGCACTGGTGGGCTGCGACGACGGAAGCGGCGCCACGGCCTTCGGCAACGAGCGCGAGCTGATCCCGATTTCCGTGCGCAGACTCTTGGATGAGATGCTCCTCGAGCGGTTTGAGGCGCAGATCTGCCTCTACAACGACGGCGTTGCCATCGTGTGCGGGCTGGAGGCGCGGGAGCGGATCATGGAGCTTATCGCGGTGCTGAACTTCTGCTGCGTGCAGGCAAAGCGCTTTCTGGGTCTCACGCTGACGGTGGGGCTGGGGCGCGTGTGCGAGGGGGCGGAGAATCTTCGGAAATCAGCCCAGAGCGCGGCCGCAGCACTGGATTACCGCGCGCTTTTGGGCGCGGGGCAGGTCATTTACATAGATGACGTAGAGCCCGCTCGTGTGGGGGAGCTCGTGTTCGACGAGCAGGACGCGCGGGAGCTGGCCGCCGCTGTGAAGCTGGGTGACGCCGAGGCCATGGAGCGCGGAGCACTGCGCTTTGTCTCGCGGCTGCGGGAGTCCCGCCTGCCGCTGAAGCATTGCCAGCTCTATTTCAGCGAAATGGCCACGGAGCTAGTGAAAATTGTGCGGGATTACCGCATCGACGCAGACGAGGTCTTTGGGCCGGAGTTTGACGGCAGCTTTCGCATATCGCGGTTTTCCTCGCCGGACGAGCTCTTCGCGTGGTTCCAAGAGACCTGCGCTGCCATTTCCACGGCAATTCGACGGGAGCGCATCAACTCGTCCCAGCAGATCGCCGACCGCGCCAAGGCCTTCATCGCCGAGCGTTATTTCGACCCCGCGCTGTCCGTGGAGGCGCTGTGCGGACATCTGCACCTTTCGCCCGCGTATTTCTCCACGCTGTTCAAGCGGGAGACCGGCGTTAGTTTCGTGCAGTTTCTCACGGATACGCGCCTTGCCGAGGCCGTGAAGCTGCTTTCCACCACACAGCTCAAGACCTATGAGATTGCCGAGCGCGTGGGGTACTTAGAGCCCAACTACTTCAGCTATGTGTTTAAGAAGAAATTCGGCGTTTCGCCGACCAAATATTTGGGGACAGGGCAGGGAAATGTCTGAGCCGAAGTCAAATTCGCGCGGTCTTTGGGCCCGAATTAAAAAGCGCAATATTCAGTTTATGATCGCGATCTCGTTTACGCTCGTGGCTCTTGTGGGCATGGGCTTTCTCGGCTTGTCGCTGTACCTGCGGTTTGCCTCGTCAGTGGAGTCCGTTATCAAGGAGGACAATAAGCGGGTTCTCGACCAGGTCAACATGAATCTGGACGTCTACCTGCGCAACATGATGCGGGTCTCCGATACGATGTATTACCACGTGATCAAGAACACAGACCTGTCAACGGGCTCCGTGGCGCAGCAGATGGGGCTGCTATACGAGACGAACCGCGATATGCTCGTGTCCATCGTGTTGCTGGACGAGGACGGCGAGTCTATCGCCGCCTACCCGCTTTCAATGCAGAAGCCGGGAGTGCGCCCTGCCGAGCAGCCTTGGTTTGTGCAGGCCACGGAGAAGATTGAGAACCTGCACTTTTCCGAGGCCCACGTCCAGAATTTATTCGAGGACCCGGACTATAACTATCGCTGGGTCGTGTCGCTGTCGAGGGCGGTGGAGCTTACCCGAGGCGGCGTGACGAGCCGGGGCGTGCTGCTCGTCGATATGAACTTCTCGGGCATCGATCAGATTTTCTCCAATGTGGCGCTGGGGGAGACGGGCTATGTATACCTCATGAACCGCTCGGGAGAGATTATCTACCACCCGCGTCAGCAGCTGCTGTATGCCAACATCATACAGGAGAACAACCTGCGGGCTGTGGACTATGAGGACGGCAACCACGAGGAGACGTTCGGCGGCACGAAGCGCATCGTCACGGTGAAGACCGTGGGCTACACGGGCTGGAAGATCGTGGGCGTGACCCCCGTGGAAAACTTCACGACCTACTTCTACGACATGCAAGAGTTTGCGGTGTACATTCTGGCCTTCACGATGTTTCTGATGATCTTCGCCAACTTCTTCGTGTCCTCACGCATCGCCGACCCCATCACCGCGCTGGACCGCAGTGTGCGCAAGCTGGAGCGGGGAGACCTCGAGGCCGAGATTGCCATCGGAGGCTCCTATGAGATCCGCCACTTGGGCATGAGCATCCGCCAGATGGTGGCGCAGATGCGTAAGCTCATGGACGACATCGTGACGGAGCAGGAGTCGAAGCGCAAGTCGGAGCTGGACGCGCTACAAAGCCAAATCAACCCCCACTTCCTATATAACACACTGGACTCTACGGTTTGGATGATCGAGAACGAGCGTTACAGCGAGGCTGTGCGCATGATCACGGCACTGGCGCGGCTGTTCCGCATCTCACTGTCCAAGGGCGCGAACATCATCAGCGTGGAAAATGAGTTTGACCACGCCCGCAACTACCTTGCAATCCAAGAGATGCGCTATACGAACCGCTTCACGGTGGACATTGACCTCTCTGACGAGGTCCGCGGCCTCAGCTGCATCAAGCTGATCATCCAGCCCATCCTCGAGAACTCCATCTACCACGGCCTTGAGTTCATGGACGGAGACGGCGAGATTACGCTGCGTGCCCGGACTGAGGGGGACGAGCTGATCATAGACGTCTCCGACAACGGCTGCGGCATACCGGAGCCCGTTCTCGAAACGCTGCTGGTTGAGCGGCCTCAGGTTAAATCCAAGTCCAAGGGCTCGGGCATTGCGCTGCGCAACGTCCACAGGCGCATTCAGGTATATTACGGTGAAAAGTACGGTCTCGAGATACAATCCGAGCCCGACGAGGGCACCACCGTGCGCATTCATCTGCCCGCGATCCCCTACGAGGCGGCGCCGAAACCGGAGGTGAGACCATGACGAAGCGTTGGGTGCTGGTGCTCATGCTGCTGCTGTTTACGGCGGCCTTTCTCGTGCTGTTCTCGAACCTCTTCAGTGAGGAGCGCCCGCCGCGCGTCTACAACGTATCCATGCTCATCCGGGGTATGACCTCCGACAGCTGGAGCAGCGTCCGGCAGGGTGCGGAGCAGGCCGCCAGCGAGATGAATGTGGAGCTCAACTTCATCACGCTTTCGGCGGAAAATGCGGTTGAGGAGCAGATATCCCTGCTGTGGCGGGAGCTGGATGACGGCGCCAGCGCCATCATCCTTTCGGCGGCGGACTATGACAAGCTCTCAGCCCCCGTGGGACGTATGCTGGAGAAGGTGCCGGTGGTGTCCCTTGAGTCCCCGGTGAGGGACCAGAAGGTGGCGGCCTATGTCTCCGCCGACAACTATGACATGGGACTGAGCCTCGGCAACCGCGTGGCCAATGATATGGGGAGATACGGCTTTCGGGTGTTCGTGCTGACGGACGGCAGCAACCTCGAGAACCTGCGCCTGCGGCGACAGGGACTCGAGGATGCGCTGACCGCCGGAGCCGGAGTGGAGGTTGTGGATGTGAGTGTCGAGGACGCGCTGGACCCGAGCAAGTGGCCGACGGGGTCGGGGAGTCCGGATGCGGTTGTGGCTCTGGAGCCTGCGGCTCTGGAGGCCGCCGCCCAGTACTTTGCCGACCAAGGCAGCGGCGAAACCAAGCTCTACGGCATGGGAAACTCGGGCAAAATCGCGTCCTTCTTGGATAAGGGGGTCATCGCGGCGGCGGTGGTGCAAAACGACTTCGGCAGCGGGTATCTGGCGGTGCTGTCGGCGGTTTCGGCGCTGGAAAACCGCGAGGCCGAGTTGGGACCGGGCGTGGAGTACCGTATCATCGACTCGTCCAATATGTATGACACCGAAAACCAGCGTCTGCTGTTCCCGTTCGTGCGGTAACGGCATCGGAAGGAGGAATCGCTATGTGGAAAAAAGTGACTGTACTCTGCTGCGCTGCGCTGCTGCTTCTGGGAACAGGCGGCTGCGGGGACAATCAGACAGCGCCCGAGCAGACCGCCCGCATCAAGATTGGGCTGACGCTCTATCGTCAGGACGATACGTTCATCTCCTTGGTTCGGGGCTATATTGAGACCGCCGCCCGAGAGCGCGAGGCTCAGGACGACGTGAAGATTACCCTCAACATTACCGACGGCCGCAGCAACCAGAGCGAGCAGAACGAGCAGGTAGACCGCTTTTTGCAGCAGGGCTACGACGTCATCTGCGTCAACGAGGTAGATCGCACAGCGGCCGCGGTGATCATCGACAAGGCCAAGACCGCAGGCATACCCATCGTGTTCTTCAACCGCGAGCCCGTGGAGGAGGATATGCAGCGTTGGGAAAACCTATACTATGTGGGCTCCGACCCCAAGGAATCCGGCACGTTCCAAGGCAACTTTGTGGCGGAACTCTACGCCGACGACCCGGAGCGGTTGGATAAAAACGGCGACGGGCGGCTGCAATACGTTCTGCTGGAGGGGGAGCCGGGGCATCAGGACGCGGCGTTGCGGACAGAGTACTTCATCAAGACCCTAAACCTCGCGGGAGTGAAGATAGAGAAGCTTGCCAACGGTATCGCCAACTGGCAGCGGTCTCAGGGTCTTTCGAAGATGTCCCTGTGGATTGAGGAGCTCGGTGATCGCATAGAGGTCGTGTTCAGCAACAACGACGACATGGCGTTGGGCGCCATCGACGCCTATAAGGCCGCGGGGTACACGGACGAAATGCTGCCGGTCATCGTGGGCATCGACGGAACGCCCCCCGCCTTAGAGGCGGTTCGGGCGGGTACGCTGACGGCCACGGTGCTCAACGACGCCGAGGGGCAGGGCAGAGCTATATTCGAGCTCGCCTACGCACTAGCCCGGGGTCTGCCCGTGGAGGAGACCGGAATCGCCCTAGACGGGCATTACGTCTGGGTGCCTCACCGCATAATCACGGCGGAAACGATGGAATAGCGGGGCATAATAATGCAGAAAGCCGGCGCAGGGGCAAACCGGCAGACAACTTGGTTTTAAGTTTTTCATATATTATTAGTGCTTTTATATCGGTTTTAACCGACAGGAAAGGGGCTGAGCATAATGACTATATTAGTACCGGGCGGAGCGGGGTATATTGGCTCGCACACCGTCTATGAGCTGATTGACCGCGGCTATGATGTGGTGGTCGCGGACAATTTGCAGACCGGCTTTGAGAGGGCGGTACACCCGAGCGCGCGTTTCTATAAGGCGGATATCCGCGACCGCGCGGCGATGACCGAGATATTCCAAAAGGAGAAAATCGACGGGGTTATACACTTCGCCGCCAGCTCTCAGGTGGGCGAGAGCATGACTGACCCGCTCAAATATTACGACAACAATCTCGGCGGCACGACGGCGCTTCTGGAAGTCATGGTGGAACAGGGCGTAAAGAAGATAGTCTTCTCCTCTACCGCCGCCGCTTACGGCGAGCCGGAGCGAATACCGATTCTGGAGAGCGACCGTACAGAGCCTACGAACTGCTACGGCGACACGAAGCTGGCTATGGAGCGCATGATGAGCTGGTGCGACAGGGCACACGGGTTAAAGTATACTGCTTTGCGCTACTTCAACGCCTGCGGTGCGCACGAGTCGGGAGAAATCGGCGAGGCGCACGACCCGGAGACGCATCTTATCCCCGTGATCCTGCAAGTCCCGCTGGGCAAGCGCGAGAGCGTTACAGTCTTCGGCGAGGACTATGACACCCGCGACGGCACCTGCGTGCGCGACTATATCCACGTCACGGATCTCGCGAAGGCTCACGTTCTGGCGCTGGAATATCTCGTCGGCGGCGGGAGCAGCGACGTTTTCAATCTCGGTAACGGCGTGGGCTTCACGGTCAATGAGGTAATTAAGACCGCGCGGAGCGTCACGGGGCACGCCATTGCTGCGACGAGCTCAGAGCGCCGCGCCGGAGACCCGGCGCAGCTCGTGGCGTCGTCGGCGAAGGCGAAACAGGTGCTGGGCTGGAAGCCGGAGCACGACAGTCTGGAGGAGATCATAGCCTCTGCGTGGAAGTGGCATAGCAGCCATCCCAAGGGATTTGAGGAAGAATAACAGTGAACTATATAGACAAACTCATAGCCTATGCCGAAGAGACGGGGCTAATCCAGCCCTGCGAGAGATTTTGGGCGGCCAACGCCCTGTTGGAGGTCTTACAGCTGCCTTCCTGCTCCGCCCTGCCCGAAGCGCCGGAGGGGGAACAGCCGCTCGCGGCAATTCTCGGCGCGCTGACGGACAACGCCCTCTCGCGCGGCGTCATATCGGATAACTCCATAACAAACCGAGACCTGTTCGACGCCGCCCTCATGGGTCGAATAAGCCCGCGCCCGGCGCAGGTGGTTGAGCGGTTTAGCGCCCTCTACGCCGAGAGTCCCGAGAGCGCCACGGACTGGTACTACAAATTCAGCCAGGACACAAACTACATCCGCCGCGACCGCATGGCGCGGGACATACGCTGGACGACCGACACCGAATACGGCGCGCTGGATATCACTATTAACCTCTCAAAGCCCGAGAAAGACCCGAAGGAGATAGCCAGAGCGCGGGAGCTGCCCGCGTCCGACTATCCCCGCTGTCTGCTCTGCGCCGAGAACGAGGGCTACGCCGGACGGCTCAACCACCCCGCCCGCCAGAACCACCGCATAGTTCCCATTACGCTCAGCGGCGGGGAGTGGTTTTTGCAATATTCGCCCTATGTGTATTACAACGAGCACTGCATCTGCCTCAACCGCGAGCATATACCCATGATAATCGACCGCCCCTGCTTTGAGAAGATGCTGGACTTCGTGCGGCAATTCCCGCACTACTTCGTCGGCTCGAACGCCGATTTGCCCATAGTCGGCGGCTCGATTCTCGCGCACGAGCATTTTCAGGGCGGGTGCTATGTCTTCGCAATGGAGAGGGCGCAAATAGAACAGAGCATAACAATCCCCGGCTATGAGGACGTGAACGCGGGACTTCTCAAGTGGCCGGTCTCGGTCATACGCCTAAACTCTAAAGACCCGGAGCGCCTAACCCAGCTTGCCGAGCACATCCTCAACGCTTGGCGCGGCTACTCCGACCCGGAGGCGTTCATCTTCGCGGAGACGGACGGTGTGCCCCACAACACCATTACCCCCATCGCGCGCAAGCACGGTGAGGTGTACGAGCTAGACCTTGCCCTGCGCAACAATATAACGACTGAGGAGCACCCGCTGGGCGTCTTCCACCCCCACGCCGAGCTGCACCACATCAAGCGCGAGAACATCGGGCTTATTGAGGTCATGGGGCTGGCGGTGCTGCCATCAAGATTAAAGGATGAGCTTGCCGCCGTGGCTGATGTGCTTGTCTCCGGCGCAGACTTGTCCTCAGATGAAAAGACCGCAAAACACGCAGAGTGGGCGCGCGAGTTCGCCCCGCGATATGACATCAAGCCGGAGAATGTCACAGACATCGTCCGCCGCGAGACGGGGCTGGTGTTCAGGACGGTTCTGGAGTGTGCGGGGGTGTACAAGCGCAACCCAGCAGGGCGCGCGGCATTCTTGAGATTTATAGATAGTCTGTAGAGGTGAGGATATGAACACAACACAAATAAGGGACTCCCTTAGCAGGGGAGTGTTCGACACGAAATTGAGTGAACTATACCCCGACGCCCAAGCCGCAAGGACACGCTATCTGCGCATAACGGACAGCTTCGAGGCGCAGTACGGGCAGAGGGAGAACGCCCTGCTCTTCTCCGTGCCGGGGCGAATTGAGGTGAGCGGCAACCACACCGATCACCAGCGCGGGCACGTCCTCGCTGCGGCGGTGACGTTGGACGCCGTCGCGGTGGCTTCGGCAAATGACGAGAACACAATCCGCGTCTACTCCGAGGGCTTTGGGGAGATTAAAGTTTCGCTCGACAATCTCAATCCGCTTGCAGCCGAGAGCGGGAGCAGCGCGGCGCTGATTCGCGGAATCACGGCGCGGTTCCGCGAAATGGGCTACAAGGTGGGGGGTCTTGACGCCTATGTCAGCTCGGACGTGCTCCCCGGCTCGGGTATGTCCTCCTCGGCGGCGTTCGAAGTGCTTGTCGGCGCCATAATAAACGGGCTGTATAACGCCGAAAACATAGACCCCGTCACTCTGGCACAGATCGGTCAGTACGCTGAAAACGTGTACTTCGGTAAGCCCAGCGGACTCATGGACCAGTGCGCCTGCGCCGTCGGCGGCTTCTGTGCGATTGATTTCACGAACCCCGACGCCCCGGTTGTGGAGTCCGTGCCCTGCGAGATTGGCAGTTTCGGTTACACCCTCTGCCTCATTGACGCGGGGGGCAGCCACGCGAATCTCACGGACGAATACGCCGCAATTCCGGCGGAGATGCGCTCCGTCGCCGCATATTTCGGCAAAGACGTCCTCAGTCAGGTGAGCCGCGCGGAGTTTGAAGCCGCGCTCTGCGGCGGGCTGCGGGGCAGCGTCTCTGACCGCGCAATTCTGCGGGCACTGCACTTCTTCAACGAGGACTTTAGAGCGGTTGAGCAGGCCAAAGCCCTGCGCGTCGGCGACTTTGACGCCTTTCTGCGCGGCGTGCGCGAGTCCGGGCGCTCCTCAATGAATCTCCTGCAAAACGTCTACCCGTCGGGGAATATCAACGAGCGCAGCCTCTCTCTGGCGTTCGCGGTCTGCGAGGACATTTTGGGCGACTCCGGCGCGTGGCGCATGAACGGCGGCGGCTTTGCCGGAACGGTGCTGGTCTTCGTGCCCACCGACAGGCTCGAGAGCTTCCGCGAGAAGACCGAGGGCGTCTTCGGTTTTGGCGCCTGCCATGTGCTGCAGATTCGTCCCTCGTCAGCGGAGGTACCGGCAATACTGACGGCGTCACACTGAATTTGACGTTTCATCCTCCACTGCGTGACGACGTCATGCTTCTTCGGGCAAGTCCCATAATTACACTCGTACCAAAAATTTGAAGCCCACCGAAGGCGGGCTTCAAATTTTGTGTTGTTCATTAGGTTGAGTGTTCTCAAAGGGGTAAGTTAAACTTTTTGCGCGATGGGTTCAGATTTGGCGCTTCTGCTTGAAATTTGCTTATACTTGTGGTACAATAGCCGCAAACGGCTATTGTACCTAAGCGGATGTTTTAATCATACACTATAAAACACATATATGCGCTCGTAGGGATTCGCCAAACGGACGACCAGCGCGGCGGCCTCGGCGCGGATTATCTTATCATTCGGTCTGAAAGTACCGCTCTCATCATTGCCAATCAGTACGCCCGCTTCGTAAAGCGAGAATATTTCCTCGTAGTATTGCGCCGTCTCGGCTACGTCAGGAATGGTACCGGTTCTGTTTATCCCGGGAAGCGCTTCGGAAGGCAGGGCCTTGGCAAAAACCATCGCCATTTCAGCTCTCGTTATCTCTCTTTCGTAATCGGTAAAGCTGTCCGCCTTTATAATTTCATTCGATATTGCGTAATCTACATAGACCTTGTACCAGGGCGAGCCCTGAATAAGCTCTCCGCCGCCATTGTAGGTGTTATGCACTACGGCGGCCATTTTCAGCGCTTGCGCCACAGTCAGCGTACCGGCCGGATTAAATGTTCCGTCGCCGTTTCCGGTAATGATTCCCATCTCATACGCTTTCTTTATCGCCTGCTGCCCCTGCGAGCCATACCAGGCGGTTTCATCGACATCGCTAAATTGTCCGTCGCTATATGTCCTCACTTCCTGGAAATTCCCAAAGGGTCTGAACTCGTCGCGATATAAGATGTCTAAGATTTTGCCGTCCATATTCGCCCAAATGGAAAAATCGTATTTCAGATGTATAAGCTCGATCGCCTTTTTAAGCTCCGGACTTCTCTCGTCCTCCGGATAAGCGTACTCTATGGGAACAACATCACAGACGCTGGAACCGCCGTATTTCCACTCTCCGTCATCCAAGAAGAGGTATTCCATAAAAATATTAAGGCCGTTATGGGTGAACATATTCTCCTCATAGACCTCCATATCGACAAGGGCCATCACGACCCGCGTCTCCGGAAAACCCTCATAAAACGCAGTGTTGTACATATGTGAATGTGCCATAAGCATATCGTAGACGTCCTCATCGGACAAGTCAAACTCATAGACATCCACGACCTTGCAGGAGATAACGTCGAAGATGCCGCGATGCTCCGCCTTAGCCTGTTCATCTTTAATAAAAAGATCGCTGCTGTTAGTCCTTTGATAAAAATCGGTGAAGGTTCCTAACCACCGCTCCCAATCCTCTTTGTCTATCGCGTCGTAAGATTCATAAACGATTGCATAATCTGGGTCATTTTCTTTGTCGGTACCTGCGGCGTAAGCTCCCGAAACCGGCAGCAGGCACAGCAGCATAATGATTGCAAGACTAAGTGATAGTTTTTTCATAGGTATTCTCCTTTGTAATTTATTTATGTAAAACATAGCAAATCCAATGTCTCTGAAACAACAACATTTCAGAGACAATTTAAAAAATTATGTTAACTATTTGGCAACAAATTGAAGCTGTTTTGTAATTCTTTTTGTAAAGGCTGTTTTGCGTACTCCCAACCGCTCGAAATACTCCGCGCGAATTGGCTTTACACCTGAATTTTTCTGGAAATATCGGTGTGCTCTTGCGAATAAAACCGGAATCTATTATAATTACGGCCAGAAGTAATTGGGCTGCTGATTGAGCCTTGTGACAATAAATACAGACAGATGAAATGGGGGGATACCGTGGGCCTAAATACGAAAGAAGCGACACAAATTTCTCGGCTCTATGAAGAGATGTATTCTTCTCTATGTGTGTATGCAATGAGCGCACTTGAAGACCGCCGATTAGCCGAGGAAGCAGTTCAAGACGCCTTTCGAATTGCTTGTGCTAAAAAAGAAGAGCTCTTGAGCAGCCGCAACCCTAAGGGCTGGATTACAAACACGCTGAAGAACGTAATACGAAATATAAGACGCACCCGAGCACGCCTAAACAATATGGTAGTGTCCGGGCTTTCCATTGAAGGGCTTGGTTATATCGGCTCAGAAAATTATGATAGCTTTGAACTGTATTATTCAGACGCGCTTGGAAACGAGGATTGGGAGCTGCTCAAAATGTTTGTCCTTCAAAACTATACAATGCTTGAGGCGGCGCGTGAGCTTGGGATAAGCGTGGAGGCCTGTAAAAAACGAGTGCAGAGAGCGAGAAAGAAATTAGAAATTTTTTTAGAAAATTCTTAATCCCTTGTCCCCAAATGCCTCTGTGCGTACATATACAAGATGAGGAGGTCTTATTATGCCAGATAATAGCTACAGCGCCATCCGAAGCTACTGTCAATTTGATAAAATGAATACAGCTCAGCTGAAGGAAATTTTGCGCCGCGATTCACAGCTGCCGGAGAATGAAGACTCCGATATGGACGCTATCCTATATATAATGGATGTGATTGCAAAGCGGGGGGAAGATTGCGCAGAATTTACGAATGCGGAGAAAGCTTGGGATATTTTCAATGAGAGCTATAGCATCCAAGAGTCAGACGGCAAATCTCTGTATGAATTTGACTCAGACGAACTAAACCAAACAGCTTCCCTCGACAGGGACAGACAGCCGAATACTCGCCATTTCCGCGGGCTTCTTCGTGTCGCCGTCATCGCGGCTATACTGGCAGCTACGCTGCTGATCGGAACGGTCTCGGCGTATGCAATGGGCTATGATCTCTGGGGTGCTGTGGCGGATTGGACAAAGGACATTTTTAGCTTTACTACGGTATCGGAAGAAAAGTTTTATGGAGAAGCGGGAATTGTAGATGCATTGAACACAATCGATCTCATTGAGTATGGCGTAACTGAAAGGGTCCTGCCTACTTGGTTACCCGATGGGTATAAGTACTCAGGATCCGATTTATTTGAAAAATCAGCCCGGACAGTAATAAGATACTTCTACACCAGAGACAATTCAGAAATATGTGTTTCAATTGTAGTGTTATCCTCACCTACAATGCGACATATAGAAAAGAATGACTCTGATGTGATTATTTATACGGCTGGCAATACAGAGCATTACATAATGAACAATCTCGAAGAAACTAACATTGCTTGGGTCACAGGCAACTGCGAGTGTTCAATAATAGGTGATTTTTCTATAGAAGAGGCAAAACAGATAATAGACTCAATATATTAAGGGGAACAAAATGAAAAATACAAGAAGAACGGTGTGCATAGCACTGATTTTAGTTTTTGCGTTAGGGATGGGAACAACTGCCAGTGCCGCGCTGACAGCGAGTCAGCATTTGGCGTCATATGAGGCTCAAGTATGGGGTATAGGAAGCGGAGATATTTGTATTTGGTATGATGTTGTCGGAACAGGTACAATGGATCAGATCGGTGCAACTGAAATAGTGCTGCAGCAAAAGGTGGCGGGAAGCACTGTTTGGGCAAACGTCAAGACATTTGACTTAGTGAGTTATCCCAATATGCTCGGGACAAACAGAATGGCATACACTCATACTGAGTATTATTATTCCGGTATTGCCGGATATTCATACAGGGCATATGTTATGATATATGCAGGCAAAGGCGGGTCGGGTTCATACCGACAGTTTACGACTAATGTGGCCGTTGCAACGTAAAGGAAGATAATATAAATTTACTTAAGCTTACATGGGGCTACTCCCCAATAACGGGGGAGTAGCCTATTTAAGATACCTAACCCGGAGATAACTATGAAGAAAAATAGAATAGCGGCACTTTTACTCATATTAACGCTCTTCCTTACCTCCTGCGCGGAGACGACCAAACCTACCGAGAGCCCTGCGGCGACCGCGTCGCAGCCGGTCCAAACACCCCCTGTTGAAACGGCGGGTACGCCCCCGAGCGTGATCGAAAGGCTCGATGAAAATGAGCGGGGGAACACCAGCGGAAATATTTCAAACGACGCTTTCGCGGCACTGTTTGAAAACAACATATACTGTATTTCGCCAGCCTCCGAAAGCCTTGAGGTGAGCGTTTCGGAGATTACTAAAACCGATCTTGACGGCGGCGAAAAGGCTGTCTTGGCGTCCGGCGAGGATATCAGCTGCCTGAATGTAACCGGCGGTTGGATTTATTACATTGGCGGGTCTGACGGACTAATATACAAGCTTCCGGCAGACGGCAGCGAAAGTGCCCGGCTGGTAACGCGGGCTATTTCAAATGTGGAGACCATGACGGTTATCGGCGAGCAAATCTATTGCCGCGCACGGGACAGCGAGGGGAGAAAATCACTGTACAGCGTTCAAACAGATGGCGGCGAGACCAGACTCATTCAGCCGCTGGGTTCACAGGTGAGCGGCTTTGCGGTACATGAGGGCTGGATTTATTTCAGCGTGAACAAAACCGATGCTTGGGAGACCTATCGGGTGCGGACTGACGGGTCTGAAAACACGAAGTTGGCCGACGCGTGTCTGTATTGCCCGAGTATAGCGGACGGCAAGATATTCTATATTCAGGGCGACGATTCTCAAATTTTCAGCATGAACCTGGACGGCAGCGACAATACACTCTTTGCCGGTGGCGTCTCAGCCGTGAAGCTTAACGCGGACGGCGGATGGCTCTATTACACGGATACCGCCGCGATTTATAAGATCAAGACCGACGGCGCCGAGAAAACAAAGCTCTGCGACTTTCCGAGCAGCAATTTCATCAGCTTGAACGTCATAGGTGACTGGATCTATATCTCCGGCAACGGAATTGAAATGCAGCGGGTGAAGACGGAAGCTCTTAGTCTTTTCTCTATGCAAGACGACGGCAGCGGCGTTTATAGGCAAAGCGAAAAATCACTGACGCAAAACAGCGACGGTAAAATTGAAATCACCTCCGCTGTTTTCGCCGAGTATGTCCCGTCTGAGGACGTGGCGTCTTTGAAAATCTTATACTCCAGCGACGCCGAGCCGGAAACGGTGAGATCGATTTACGAGATTACTTCGGACACGGAGCTGGAACCGAAGCTCCTCCCCGGCGGCTCTGCGTTCCAAGTGGTATATAGTTTTGGCGAGCGGCATCCTGCGGGATTCGAGGGAAAGCTGTGGGTTCAGACCGTGACAGTTGACGGCGCCGAGCTTAAAAGCGAAGAGCTGGCCATAGTCTATACTCCGACTGCCTCCGGCGGCATAGTGCTGTCGTCGCGAAGCTTCTCACCGGAGGGTCTGCCGTTTGAAATGACCAACGTTCAAGACTCGGAATCGTTGTCAGGCTTAGACAGAGTCGAGAGACTCGCGATAGCTTACTACCCCGGAGCGGTGCTCACAATTGGCAATCCCGACGGCGGCGTTGGCGTCATAAACGGCTGGGAACTGGTTTATACAGCGACTTCCGGTGAGACGTTACGGGTTCCGATTAACCGGAACGAGATAATTGCGATAACGAAAAGTATGGTGGGATTATATAGAGTCAGCGAGGACTCTCCCGCGGTCTCTTTTGTTCCCGTTGCATAAGTTAAAGGGAGTCGAACCCGCACCGGGCTCGACTCCTTATTTTCTGTGTTGCCTTCTTGGAATAATTGGGTTATAATAAGAGCGGCTATTTATTCGGCATTGAAAAGAGGCTTGGCATGGACGCGAATGAAAAATTCGAATACTGGCTTGACATTGCAAGGAGGTGTTCGCATGGCTGCTGACATTGAAGCCGTAAATAGAACGGTTAGCAATTACGTTGCCGACGTCAAGAGCACAATGCCAGTTGACCGCGCGTTTCTTTTCGGTTCTTACGCCAAGGGCACCGCCGACGAGGGCAGCGACATAGACGTCTGCTTCTTTATGCCGTCCTTCGGCGGCAAGCGACGTGTGGATGTTATCCGAGACTTACTCGGTATTACGAGCAAATACAAGGGGGCGTTTTTTGAACCCATCGCTTTTCCCACGGGGGAGATTGAACGCGGCAACCCCTTCGTCAAGGAAATCCTCCGCACCGGAGTGGAGCTCTAATTTGGCTGTTCATCATAATTACACTCCAACTATAAAAGTCCTTGAAAACTCCAAAGTTTTCAAGGACTTTTGCTATTACGTTAGTCACCCCAATTACTTCGCCTTGCCGTGTGTGTACAGCTCCTCGGTTGCGAGTGCCATTTTCGTAACCGAAAAGTCGCGCCCCTTAGGATAGACATAGAAGGTGTCGTCGAAGGAGCCGACGTCGACGCAGTCGCCGCGCCCCTTGTAGTTATATTCGATGTGGCAGGAGTACATGGAGCTTACCGGCCGCTCGAGCGTGAAGGTCTCGCCCTGACAAGTCCCGCTGAGCTTAAAGCCCTCCGCGCTGTGTGAGAGCCTGCCGTCTCCGAGCGAAACAAAGCCCTTTGCGCTCGGGAGCGACTCTATTTTGACCTCGCCCTCAAAGCTGTAGGTCCCGGCCTCAACCTCGCGGCGCACGCAGAGCCGCTCCCACTCATACCAGTCCGGGATGTGCGAATACTCAGTTTCGCCGTCCTTCGCAGAAAGCACCCCAAGCTCGGAAAGCTCCCAGCGCTTTCCGCAGGCCTCGCAAAAAAGCTCCGTTCCCTTTGAATCCATGCGGTATTCGGCGTCGCAGTGCGGGCAGCGATAGAGCACCCTGTGCAGACCCTCCGCGCGCTTTTTGGAGCGGACGCGCCGACTATTCTCGCGCTGCCAGGCAAAATCGTCATAGTGCAGCGCCTCGCGGATCGCGGCGTTTAAGTCCTTTGCGCTGAGGGCTTGAGTCTGCTCGGCGGTGAAGAGCAGCTTCATCTCCGAGCGAATAGAGCGCACCCAGCGGTTGCCCTTGTGCCAGAACGGGCAGTTTATGTGGTGCCCGTGCATCACGAGCGTCACGACGGGAACGTTCATCATTTTCGCCATTTTCCCGAGGGAGGCCGGGAGCACGGCGCTCGTCCCGCAGAGCGAATACCGCGCCTCCGGGAAGAGCACGATTACGTCGTTAAACTCGCGAGCGGCGAGCATATTGCGCACGAGCGGCAGACTTGTTGTAAATTTCCGGTTTCCGATCCCGCCGACGCTCCGGAGTAGTCCCTCGATTCCGATGAAGCCGTCGATGGCGACGATATAGTTCGCGCGGCGCGGCCAGATGGCATAGGTCATGACCATGAAATCCATGAACGCGTTGTGGTTACATAGCAGCAGATACGGCGGCTTGAGATCCTTCGGAAGCCCGGACTTGTCGGTTTTGCTGCTGTGCATCAGAACCTTGGGCAGACTCAGCGCCCAAACCACGGGCAGCAGAAACAGAGCCTGTCTGCGCGGCGGGGCGCTCATATTAAAACGCTTATAGTTTCCTATCAAATCGCTCTCCAATCAAAGGCGTATTTTTGTATACACAGTAAGGATAGCCTATTAGAGAGCAAATGTCAACGCCGCATTTCACGCGCTCTGTAGTCGCTGGGGCTTGCGCCGAAAAATTTGCGGAAGGCGCGGGAAAAATAGAGGGTGTCCTCAAAGCCCACGGAGATCGCGACAGCGCCCACGCTCAGGTCGCTGTGGCGCAGGAGGCTGCCCGCGCGCTCCATTCGGCAGCGGATCAGATAGTCC
>JAISHS010000005.1 GCA_031262405.1 Oscillospiraceae bacterium
TCGTTGAGGGCAAACCCTTTGTCGAGGCAGGGGAAAGTGCGGCCATACATCTTGACGAGCTTGTCGCCGGTCATATGGCCGTCTATGATGTTGCTCTCGCCGATGAAGTCGGCGACGAAAGCGTTTATAGGCTCGTTATAGATGTCAATGGGCGAGCCGATCTGGAGGATTTTTCCGCTGTTCATCACGACCACGGTGTCGCTCATCGTGAGCGCCTCCTCCTGATCGTGGGTGACATATATAAAAGTAATGCCCACCTGCTGCTGGATAGCCTTCAACTCTCTTTGCATATCCTTGCGCAGCTTTAGGTCGAGCGCGCCGAGCGGCTCGTCCAGAAGGAGCACCTGGGGTCTGTTCACGATTGCGCGGGCAATGGCTACGCGCTGCTGCTGACCGCCTGAGAGCTGGCTCACGGAGCGCCTTTCATAGCCCTTGAGGGCTACAAGCTCCAGAACCTCTAAGACGCGGCGCTTAATTTCTTTTTCGGCGATGCGCGGACGAGCTATACGCAGCCCGAAGGCTATGTTTTCAAACACGTCCAGATGTGTGAACAGGGCATATTTCTGAAAAACCGTGTTGATGCGCCGCTTGTTGGGGGGCACGTCGTTGATAACGGAGCCGTCAAAGAGCACTTTTCCGGCGTCCGGTCTCAGAAATCCGCCAATAATACGCAGAGTTGTTGTCTTTCCGCAGCCCGACGGGCCGAGCAAAGTCAAAAATTCTTTGTCTTTGATTCCTAAATTGATCGAATCCAGTACGGTCTCACCATCAAAGTCCTTGCGGCAGTCCGTGAGCCGTATCAGCTCTTTTGCCATTGGCGTCCCCCTTCTTTACGACAGCAAGAGACTGCTGTCACCGAATTATAAAGGAATAGTAAATAACATTTCGCAGAAAACAATATATCTATAAATTCGCTAAATGTCAACAATTCTCAGTGAAAAAATATTTTCCGCGAAGGGCACCTCGGAGACCCGAAGCTCCTTGCCCCGCAAATAGTTTAAAATTCCCGCGTCGGCGGTGAAGTCAAAGCGTAATTTATAGGAATAGAGAGCCTGTCCTTTTTGCCCAAAAGCGCGGTTTTGCTTTTCGGAGCCGTACTTGCCGTCGCCGAGCAGAGGCGTGCCTGCTGTCGCCAGTTGCGCCCTTATTTGGTGGGTGCGGCCTGTTAAAAGCTCGCACTCTAAAAGCGAGAGACCATCCAGCGTTTTGAGGGTTCTGTAGCGCGTAGAAGCAAGTTTTGCGCCTGGCTCGGGGGAGTTTTTTACATAGACGCGGTTTTTAACGGCGTCCTTGAAAATATAGCCGCGAAGAATCCCCTCCGGCGGCTCGGGCGCGCCGAGCACCGCGCAGAGATAGTATTTGGAGATTTCGCGAGCTTTAAGCTTCTCGTTTAGTATGCGCAGAGCTTCGGCGTTTTTTGCGGCGAGAACAAGCCCGCCGGTGTTGCGGTCAATTCTGTTTGCAAGCGCGGGGGCGAATGAGTGCTCGTCACGCGGCTTCCACTGACCGTTTTGATATAGATAGGCCTTGATGTTATCTATGAGCGTATCCTCGAAGATACCGTCGCCGGCGTGGCTCAAGACGCCGGGGCGCTTATCGGCTATGAGTATATTGTCGTCCTCATATACAAGAATTAATCGCGGAGTATTTATTTTTAAATAGGCGTTATCCGGAGAGGGGGTTTCGAAGAATTCGTCGTTGATATAGAGGCGCAGGACAGCCCCCTCGCGCAGCTTTTCGTCGCGCTTCGCAGCGCGTCCGTCGAGCTTGACGCGCTTTAGCCTAATATATTTTTGCAGCAGCGCCTCCGGCAGGAGGGGGACGGCCTTCGACAGAAACCTGTCCACGCGCTGCCCGGCGTCGTTTTTGGTGATTATTAACTCTTTCATAATGTATAGAAAAGCATAAAAAATCCCTAGTGTCAAGGCTTTAGCTTGACACTAGGGATTTTATAATCCGTCGTTCTGTCTTCTGTCCTCTCGCCACTGTCCTCTGGAATCTAATATCTTTTATCTCTTATCTGTTTTTATATTGACAGGCGGGGAAATATGGTTTTATAATAAGGTGGTTAGAAAGCCACTTTGATCTTTTTCGGCGGGACAACCTCGTCCCGCCGAATAATTTTGTCTTAGGGAAGCTCTGATTAAATCAACTGTATCAGAATTTCCCTAGGTAGCTATAAATTGAAAAGAGTTTCAACATGAGCTTTGATTTTGCTGATTTTATCGGACAGGTGACAACTAACCCCATGCTTGCCATTACGGTGGTGCTGACGCTGGGGGTTATATTGGTAAACGGTTGGACGGATGCGCCGAATTCGATAGCAACCTGCGTTTCAACGCGCGCGATTAAGGCCGGTAACGCGATTATGATGGCGGCGGTCTGTGAGTTTTTTGGCGTCTTTGTGATGACGCTGGTCAACAGCAGCGTCGCGATGACGATTTACAATATGGTGGATTTCGGCGGGAACACGCAGGAGGCCTCGAGCGCACTCTGCGCGGCGCTTTTCGCGATTGTCGTCTGGGCGACGGCGGCTTGGCGCTTCGGCATTCCCACGAGCGAAAGTCATGCGCTGATTGCGGGACTGTCCGGCGCGGCGATTGCCCTGCACAGCAGTCTGGAGGGAATTAACCCGGACGAGTGGATTAAGGTTGTCTATGGCCTTATTCTCTCAAGCGTGCTGGGCTTTTTCAGCGGCTTTGGCTTCACGAGACTCATCGGCGGGCTGTTTAAAAACACGGACAGGCGCAAATCGGTGAAGCTTTTCAGGGGGGCTCAGGTCTTCGGCGGGGGGCTTATGGCCTTTATGCACGGGGCGCAGGACGGTCAGAAATTTATGAGCATATTTATTCTGGGGGCTTTTCTCGCCTCCGGACAAGCCAACGTAACAGACCCGACTATTCCGATTTGGCTCATGGCTGTCTGCTCCATTGTTATGGCGCTGGGCACCTCTATCGGCGGCTATCGTATAATAAAATCAGTGGGAATGGACATGGTAAAGCTGGAGCCCTATCAGGGGCTGAGCGCCGATCTCGGAGCGGCGGGCTGTCTGCTGCTCTCGTCGCTGACGGGTATTCCGGTTTCCACTACGCACACCAAGACCACGGCGATAATGGGCGTCGGCGCGTCGAAGAGGATTTCGGCGGTGAACTGGACTGTTGTGCGCGAGATGGTCATGGCTTGGATTTTGACCTTCCCCGGCTGCGGGCTGCTGGGATTTTTAATGGCGAAGCTATTTATGTTCGCGTTTTAATAGAACCCAACCGGCGAAAGGGGGCATTGCTCTTTTTCGACAAGAATTTTCAAGGAGAGACAGATAGATGGCAAAGAGAAACGAAGCGGATTATTATGAGTATTTTTGCAAGAGCGCAAAGTATGCGCACAGGGCTGCGAAATATCTTGACGGGCTGTTAAGGAATTATAAAAAGGAAGAGCTGTACAATCAGACGCAGGAGATGCGACAGCTTGAACACGAGGCGGACGCTGTCCGCCACGAGATGATAGCGGTGCTTGCAAAGGAGTTTCTGCCGCCGATTGAGCGGGAGGACATTGTGGCTCTCGCACAGGAGCTGGACAATGTTGTGGACATGGTAGACGAGGTTGTACAGTTTTTGTATATGTATGACGTCGACGAGATTCGTCTGGATGCGCTGGTGTTCTCGGAGCTTATTATTCGCTGCACCGACGCCCTGCACGAGGCTGTTTCGGAGTTTCGCAATTTCCGCAAGTCCAGGTCGCTCAAGGATCTGCTCATAATGGTAAACACGCTCGAGAGCGAGGGCGACGCGCTCTATGCCAAAAGCATTCGCGCACTGTTTCAGGAGCGTGCGGACGCGATGACCATCCTGACCTGGACGAAGCTCTTTGACGCCTTTGAGGATTGTCTGGACGCCTGCGAGGATACGGTGGACATCATAGAGAGCGTCATCATGAAGAACAGCTGATAACTAAAGTAATACTGTTTTTAAAGATTAGTGAATAAATGAAAAATGGGCTTGGCAAAAGTCAAGTTTTGGTATACAATTGACGGACACGGCAGTATAGGAGGAGAATTTATGATTAGCGCAGGCGATTTTAGAAACGGCGTGACCTTTGAGATGGACGGAAAAGTCATGCAGGTTGTTGAATTTCAGCATGTTAAGCCCGGAAAGGGCGCGGCCTTTGTCCGCACAAAGATCAAAAATGTGATCACGGGGGCGGTGGTTGAGACTTCTTTCAACCCGTCTGAGAAATTTGAAAACGCGCAGGTTGACCGCCGCAACATGGAATATAGCTATTCCGACGGCGAGCTCTATTATTTCATGGACAACGAGACCTATGAGCTGGAGCCTATCGACAGCAAGATTCTCGCGGACAACTTTAAGTTCGTCAAGGAGAACATGGTCTGCACGGTGTCCTCGTTTAAGGGCAAGGTCTTCGCCGTTGATCCGCCGACCTTTGTCGAGCTTGTAATCACGGAGACAGACCCCGGCTTTGCGGGCAACACCGCGACAAACGTCACAAAGCCCGCAACGCTTGAGACGGGCGCGGAGATTAAGGTGCCGCTCTTCATAAGCTCGGGCGAGAAAATTCGTATCGACACGCGCTCCGGTGAATATTTGGAGCGGGCGAAGGGTTAAGATTCAGACATTGGATCAATCAGTCAGACAGCGGCGGGCACGGCTAGAGCCGAGAGGCCGCATATTGGAGGTATTATTATGACTACACAAGAGAAGGTTGCGTATTTAAAGGGTCTGGCCGAGGGGCTTGAGCTGGGCAAAACCACAAAAGAGGAAAAACTGATTTCCGCCATAATCGACACGCTGGAAACTATCTCGACCGATATAACCGAGCTTGAGGATACGGTCGCAGAGTTTGGCGATGAGCTGGACGATATCGGCGAGGAGCTTGACGCGATCAGCGACGATTTGGCTGACGTTGAGGAGGCCTTCTTCGGCGACATGGAAGACGACGACTTTGACTTTGACGAGTTTTACGGTCTGGATGACGATGACGACGAGGACGAGGACGATGATGAATGCGGACATACGCACGGCGAGGGCTGCTGCCATGGGCGCCACAAGCACGGCGAGGGCTGCTGCCATCACCACAGCGTGATGTATGAGGTCACCTGCCCCGGCTGCGAGAACATGATTACCATTGACGAGGACGTCTTGGCGCTCGGCAAGATTCAGTGCCCCAACTGCGGCGGCACGCTGGAGTTTGTGAGCGAGGAAGAAGAAGAGACAGATAATAAATAATAGATAATAGATAATAGATAAGAATCCTCGTCCGTAAGGACGGGGATTTTTAAGGAAGTTCTGATTTAATCAGAGGTTCCTTAAGGAAGGTAACAAAAATGGAGAACACTATGCAATATCGCAGGGAGGCTAAAACCGGAAAGGAGCTTTCGGCTCTGGGCTTTGGCTGTATGCGCTTTCCGCCGAGCGGCGCGCTGCGCGAGGAGCTTATCATGTCCGCATATGAGGCGGGGGTCAACTATTTCGATACGGCCTATCTCTATCCGGGGAGCGAGTCTTCGCTCGGGGGGATTCTTAAAAAGCACGGCGTGAGGGAGAAGGTTTTCATTGCGGACAAGCTTCCGCACACTAAGTGCCGGAGCTCCGAGGACTTTGACGCCTTCTTCCGCGAGAGCCTCTCGCGCTTGCAGACGGACTACATAGACTATTATCTGATACACAATATAGGCGAGCTATCCTCTTGGGAGAGGCTCACGCAGCTGGGTATTGAGGACTGGATTGCCGATAAAAAGCAGGGCGGGGAAATACGCGCTATCGGCTTTTCCTTCCACGGCGCGCCGGCAAGCTTTGTGCCGCTGCTGGACGCCTATGACTGGGATTTTTGCCAGATTCAGTATAACTATATGAACGAGACCAATCAGGCGGGCACGGCCGGATTGCGCGCGATAAATGAGGGAGGCATGGCGGCGATTATCATGGAGCCGCTGCTGGGCGGAAAGCTGGCCGATAAGCTTCCGAGGACCGCGAGAGATTTGTTTGACGCCGTTGTGCCGAATCGCACTCCGGCGGCCTGGGCACTGAAATGGCTCTGGGACAAGCCGGAGATAACGGTTGTGCTCTCCGGAATGAACGCGATGAGCCAGCTTAAGGAGAATCTTGAGCTGGTTAGCTCTTCGCCCGTCGGCTGTCTGACGGACAAGGAGAGGGCGGCCTATAAAAAAGCGCGGGAGGCGATTTCGGAGAGCTACCGCGCGCCCTGCACGGGCTGCAACTACTGTATGCCCTGTCCGCACGGGGTCAATATTCCCGCCTGCTTCAACGGCTATAATATGTCCTATGTGCTGGGCTTCATCGGGGGCATAACGCAATATATCAATGGGACGGCGAGCTTCTCGGTCAAAAACGGCGGCGCGGGCAAATGTGTCGGCTGCGGCGTCTGTGCGGCTAAATGTCCGCAAAAGATTGATATTCCGGACAAAATGGTCGATGTGAAGCGGAGAATGGAGCCCTTTTATGTGCGCGCGGCACTGGTGGTCGTTCGTAAATTTATGAGCTGAGCGGCGCGGCGGAGGAATAATTCGGCGCATCAATTAAGTAATTGTTGACATTGCGTATATTATTAAAGTATAATAACGTGGTCTGACTATTCGGACGATGAAACCGGTGCGGAGATTTTTGCGGAGTTACCGCGCCGTGGGATATATTTAGAAACGAAAGAAGGTGGGCAGTATGGTTCGTACCTATCAGCCTAAGAAGCGTCATCGCAAGATGGAGCACGGGTTCAGAAAGAGAATGTCGACGTCCAGCGGACGTAAGGTGCTCTCTAACCGCCGCGCCAAGGGCAGAAAGTCTCTGACGTACTGAGGCATCTTGCCGGAGGCAAGATGCCGAGGGATTGTTCTTTTTGAGAGGTGAAGCTTGAAATATACTGTTTCAATTAAGAACAACCACGAGTTCCGAAGGCTTTACTCGAAGGGAAAGAGCGCGGCGTCGAGCTGCCTTGTGGTCTATTTCAGGCGCACGGGGCGCGACGCTAACAGAATCGGGATAACCGTCAGCACGAAGGTGGGTAAGGCGGTCGTGCGCAACAAGGTGCGCCGACGTCTGAGAGAGATCTATAGGCTGAATGAGGAGAAGCTCCGCCGGGGACTCGATATTATAATTGTGGCGCGGGTAAAGAGCGCTCATGTGAGCTATGCACAGCTGGAACGGGAATATTTGAAGCTCTGCGCGACGCTGAAGCTGCTTGCGGAAAGGCGGCCGGAGACGTGAAAAAACTCCTTTTGGCGTTTATCGTCTTTTACCGAAAAAACATCTCGCCGCTCTTTCCGCCGAGCTGCCGCTTTGTTCCCACCTGCTCACAGTATGCCTTTGAGGCGATAGAGAAATATGGGGCGCTCCGCGGCGGGGCGCTGGCGTTAAAGCGCATTTTGCGCTGCCACCCCTTTCACAGGGGAGATCACGATTACTATGACCCGGTGCCGTAGGAGGCATTTGGGGGTCACCTAGGAGAGGTCAATGGGGATTCAGGACATCATTATATGGCCGTTTGCGAAGCTTCTGCTGCTCTTTAATGAATGGAGCGGCAATTACGGCGTGGCGCTGATTCTATTCGCGCTGCTTCTCACAGTTATTTTTCTGCCCTTCCGCGCGAAGAGCAAGCGCAGCATGATGCGCTCGGCGAAGCTGACGCCGCTCATGAAGGAGCTTGAAAAGAAATATGAGGGCGACAAGGTCAAGTATCAGGAGGCGGTCGGCAAGCTCTATAAGCAGGAGGGCATAAACCCCATGAGCGGCTGTCTCTGGTCCTTCTTGCCGCTGGTTTTCATCCTCATGATATACAGAATTATCCGTCTGCCGCTGACGGTTCTCATGAATATTGGAGAAGACAAGCTGGCGCAGATTACCGAGAAGGCCACCCAGCTTTCCGGCGGCGCGCTCTCGGGCGGCGCCTATGAGCAGCTTGAAATTGTCCGCGTTGTCAGCGATAACTTTGACCAGTTCAGGAATATTTCGGACAAGCTCATCCCGCTGAATTTTAACTTTCTCGGGCTGAATCTGGGCGACATTCCGACCTGGCAGGTCTGGAAAATTGACTTCAGCGACCCCAAGATTTGGCTTCCGGCTCTGGGGCTGTTTCTCATTCCGCTTATCTCCGCGGGACTTAACTATGTCGCGATGATGATAAGCACGAAGACCAATCCCGCGCAGGCTGCGACCGCCGGTAGTATGAAGATGATGAATATGCTCATGCCGCTGATGTCGCTGTGGATCTGCTTTACGGTTCCGGCGCTGCTGGGCGTCTACTGGATCGCGAACAGTATGTTCAACACGGCGCAGGATTTTGCGCTGACAAAGTATTACTTCGGCAAGGTTGAGGCCGAGGATGCAGAGCGCCGGGCGCGTCTCAAGGCTCAGGAAGACGAGCTGGAGCGCAAGCGGCTGGAGACGGAGAGATTGCGCGCGCTGGGCGAGACGGAGAGAAACCGAAATACAAGCAAGAAGAAGCTTCAGGCGGCGGAGAAAAACAAGACGGAAGAGCGTCTTGCCCGAGAGAAGGCGCAGGAGAGGGCAAAGCGCCGCGCGGCGCTCGGGCTTACCGACGAGCAGCCTGCCTCGCAGGTCGGAAATCGCCGCTTTGCGAGAGGCAGAGCTTATGTTGAGGATCGTTTTATAAATCCGGAGGACGCCGAGGAGCAAACGCGCGCGGCCGCCGAGCTGTCTGAGCTGGACGAGGCCGCTGACCGCGAGGTTGACGAGGCTGCCGACCGCGAGGTTGACGAGCAGCTTGAGGACTAATACACAGTGAAGGAATGATTATAAATGCAGAAGGTCATTGAAGTTTCCGGAAAGAACGAAGACGAGGCTATAGCGACGGCTTTGAAGCAGCTTGAGCTTACTCGCGACGAGGTCTCGATTGAGATTGCCGAGCGCGCGAAGCCCGGTTTTTTGGGTATCGGCGCGCAGCGCGCCGTGGTCAGGGTTTCCTATGAAGCCCCCGACGAGCCGGTTGCGGCAAAGAGCGTTGATGCAAAAAAGAGCGCGCCGGTTAAGAGCACAGATACGAAGAAGAGCGCGCCAGTTAGGAGCTCCGAGCCCAAGAAGGGCGCTCGCAGCAAGTTTGTTGAGGCTAAAAGGCCTGAGAAGCCCGATTCTGACGCGCCCGTTTCGGCGGAGTCTCAGGAGGAAGTCAAGGAGCGGCTCGAGGTCTTTTTAGAGGGGCTTCTCAGTCACATGGGACTCGAGGCGAAGCTCGACATTTCTCAGCGTGAGGACGGGGGCTTCTCCGCACAGCTTTCGGGCCCGAATATGGGCGCGGTTATCGGACGCCGGGGCGAGACGCTTGACGCTATACAGCATCTGGCGAACTATTCGATAAATCGGGGCGCACAGGCGCGGCGGCACATCACCATTGACGCGGAGAGCTATCGCAGTAAGCGCGAGGAGTCTCTGGTGAGGCTCGCCGAGAAGATGGCTGAGAAAACGCTGAAATACAGACGCAGCATGGCTTTAGAGCCGATGAATTCATATGAGCGCCACGTTATTCACACGGCGCTGCAGAACTATGAGGGCGTTACGACCTGCTCGAGCGGCACGGAGCCGAACAGAAGGGTTGTTATCTCCTGCGAGAAGCCCAAATAGCAGCTGAGTAAGGGAGGAAAAAGCATGAGTATACTTGAAAAGGTTAAACACACGCTGGCAAAGCAGCTGGAGATAAGTCCCGATCTAATTTCGGCGGAAACGAATATAATCCGCGATCTCGGCGCGGACTCTCTCGATCTGGTTGAGCTGGTTATGGAGCTGGAGAGCGTTTATAATATCATAATCACCACCGACGAGGCGGGGGATTTGTCCCGCGTCGGGGCGATTGCCTCGTTTATCGAGAAGAAGCTCGGGTCATAATGAAGGGGCGGGGGCTTTTCCACGCCTATATCGCCGTCGGCTCCGACGAGGCGGCGCGGGACGCATTTATCTTAAAGCTGGCGAGAAGCGCCGTTTGCTCCGGAGACGGGGAAAGACCCTGCGGGGTTTGCAGGCAGTGCCGTCTGGCGCTTGCCGGAGCGCATCCGGATATTATTTTTGTTGAGAGACCTCTTGACGACAAAGGAAAACCCAAGCGCGAGCTGCCGGTGGATTCTATCCGCAAGATGGCCTCAAGCGCCTGGGTTCTTCCGCAGGAGGCCGAAAAAAAGGTGTATATAATACGCGAGGCCGACCTCATGAATGTTCAGGCGCAGAATGCCGCGCTAAAGCTTCTTGAGGAGCCGCCGAGCTTTGCCGTGTTTATTCTGGGTACGAATACGGCGGCGCCGCTTTTGCCGACGCTGCGCTCGCGTTGCGAGAGTGTGTTTGTACCCGGGGAGCGCTCCTACGAGCCCTCGCCGGAGGCGGAGCGGTATTTGCTTTTGGCGGGGCGGGGCGATTTGCCCGGGCTTTGCGCATTTCTAACCGACTGTGAGAGAATGGACTCGGCTCAGGTTTTGAATATGCTCGCGCAGATAAGGCGCAGCCTTGTCACGTCGCTCGCCTATGGGGGAGAGTCGTTTGAGGGAAGTCCTGAGCTTGCGGCGCGGCTTTTGACTATGGCCGAGCGCGCGGAGGAGTTTTTACGCCGGAATGTGGGCGTGAAGCACGTTTTGGGCTGGCTTTGCGTTGGGGTCGATGAAATTCAACTGTGATTTTGAGTTTTTGAGTATCCCCCAATAGAAAGGAACCAAAATTGACAGAAGTTATCAGCGTTAGATTTGCCGAGAGAGGCAAGAAATATCTGTTCGACCCGCAGGGCGTTGACGCTCATGCGGGGGACAAAATTGTCGTCGAGACCGCCAAGGGGCTGGAGCTGGGAACTGTCGCAGAGGCCTGCCACGCGGTTGAAGACGCCGACATTATAAGGCCGCTCAGAGGCGCGGTTCGTATAGCGACGGCGGAGGATTTGAAGACAGAAGAGGCTAATCGTCGGCTTGAAAAAGAGGCCATGGTTATTTGCAAGGACAAGATTGCCGCCTTCGGGCTGGATATGAAGCTTGTTGCGGTGGAGTGTGCCTTTGACGGGAACAAGATTTTGTTCTATTTCACGTCTGACGGGCGGGTTGATTTCCGCGAGCTGGTGAAGGATTTGGCGTCTGTTTTCCGCACGCGGATTGAGCTGAGGCAGATCGGCGTGCGAGACGAGACGAAGCTTCTCGGCGGGCTGGGAATCTGCGGCAGACCCTATTGCTGCAGCCAGTTTTTGCGCGATTTTGAGCCGATTTCCACGAAAATGGCGAAGAATCAGTCCATGTCGCTCAACCCCGCGAAGATTTCGGGCAGCTGCGGCAGGCTGATGTGCTGCCTGCGTTATGAGCAGGAGGCCTATGAGTCGCTGGTGAAGAATATTCCGCGCAACGGCGCGTTTGTGCAGACGACCGGAGGCTACGGCTCGGTTTTGCAGTCCAATGTGCTCCGCCAGCAGATTAAGGTGCGCATGGACGGCACGGACGAGACGGACATTCGAGTTTTTGACGCGGATCAGGTCGCGACGGTGCCGGGGGGCAGACCCAAGGCCGGCGAGAGCCTGCCGAATGTCCTCAAGTATGTGCCGCCGGAGGAGCCGGAGGTACCGGAGGAGGACCCCTGGAAGGCGCCGCAGCTTTTTGCCGAGAGCGAGGCACAGAAGGAAAAGCCGAAGAGCGCGCAGCAGCGCCGCCGACGGAAAAAAGGTCAGAGAAAAGATAAAAACAGATGACAGAAGCGAGAAGACAGATGACAGATGATTGAGTCGCGCAAAGCGCGACACAAGTTAAAAAGGGACTGCTCGTAGTTTTCGAGTAGTCCCTTATTCAATCCGTCGCCTCCAGCGACTCTTTAGAAAAATATCTAATATCTATTATCTAATATCTATTATCTTTATATGTTATCTGCCTATTCGGCAGATAACATATAATAGTACACCGGTTGGCCGCCGCTCACTAGGCTCAGTTCGGCGTCGGGATTGGCCTCGGCGAGCTTGTCGCGGATCAGAGCTGCCTCGGACGGCGTGGCGTCCTCGCCGTAATAGACTGTTATAAACTCCGGATCGAGCTCGGCGAAGGACTCGCCAAGCTTTTCGATAAGCTCGAGGATATCTTCTCCGCTGCCGTGCAGCGCGCCGTCGAGCAGGGTGAGATATTGCCCGGCGCGGATTTCGTGGCCGTCAAAGTCGGAGTCGCGCGCGGCATAGGTTATGAGCGCGGTGTGGACGGCGTTCGCTGCGTCCTTTGCGACGTCTACCATCTCGGCCTCGGATTGACTGTATGTATCCATGGCGAGAAGGGCGGAGACGCCCTGGGGAACGGTTTTTGTGGGTATCACGACCACCTTTTTCGCAGTGAGAGGGTCACACTGCTCGGCTGCCATGATGATATTCTTGTTATTGGGGAAAACCAGCACCGTTTTGGCGGGAACCGCCTCGACCGCGCGGAGAATGTCCTCGGTGGAGGGGTTCATTGTCTGCCCGCCGACGACGATTTGATCCGCGCCAAGCTCCTCAAATAGGGCGCACATACCCTCGCCGGAGCAGACGACTACGACGCCGAAGTCTTTTTCCGGTTCTGCAGGCTCCGCCGATAGGGGGGCAGGGGAGCTCTGGAGGGGCTTGGACTGGGGGGCGGCGGTTGTTAGCTGGGTGTGCTGCTCACGCATATTCTCAATTTTTACTTTGAGGAGCGCGCCGTAGGTCAGAGCCTCCGTCAGGACGCGGCCGGGGTCGTCCGTATGGACGTGGGTCTTGATTATCTCGTCGTCGTCCACGACGACGATACTGTCGCCCAGAGCATCCAGAAAAACGCGAAGGTCGGATACGGATTTGTCGCTAGCCTTGGCGACGATGAACTCCGTGCAGTAGCCGAAGGTGATGTCTCCGGTGTCGAAGTCGGTGAAGTCGGCATGGTCGCTCAGAAGGGTCGGGGCGGCTTGGGGCGGCTCGGGGGCGGCCTCGCCGCGAAGGCTCGCGAGCATTGCCGCGAGAATTACGACATAGCCCTCGCCGCCGGCGTCGATTACGCCGGCCTTTTTGAGGACGGGGTTTTGGTTTACGGTTTCGGCTAAGGCGTCCTTTGCCGCTTCGAGGGCGCAGGAGAGCAGAAGCTCTAAATCAGTTCCGGAGGCGGCGAAGTCGGCGGCGGCAGCCGCGGCCAGACGCGAGACGGTTAGAATTGTGCCCTCGGCGGGCTTCATGACGGCGCTGTAAGCGGCTTCGACGCCCTCGCCCATTGCCTTGGCGAAGTCGGCGGCGGAGCAGGCGTCCTTTCCCTTGAGGGATTTTGACATACCGCGAAAGAGCAGCGAGAGGATAACGCCCGAATTTCCGCGCGCGCCGCGCAAAAGTGCGGAGGCTGCGATTTTTGACGCCTCGCCCACGGAGGAAGGCCTCGCGGCGCGAAGCTGCTCGGCTCCGGCGGAGAGGGTCATACTCATATTTGTGCCCGTGTCGCCGTCCGGCACGGGGAATACGTTGAGATCGTTTATATGCTGCCTATTGGCTTCAAGCGCGGCGCCGGCACAGAGGATCATGGCTGTGAAAACACCGCCGTCTATTTTTTCTGTCACTAAATTATACCTCCGAATGGAATGTGATTTAGTCGGCGCGGACTGAATCAATATAAACGTCCACGGCGGCGACGGGTACGCCTGTCGCCTTCGAGACCTTGTAGCTGACTTCGTTAATGATGCTGTCACAGACCGCCATGATGTTGACGCCGTAGTCGACGACTATGTGAAGCGAAATGAGGGCTTGTTCCTCGTCGTTAAAGCTGACGCGGACGCCCTTGCCCATGGATTCGCGGCGCAGCAGGTGAACCAGCCCGTCCGCCTTTGAGCGCGCGCCCATGCCCTTTACGCCGAAGCAGCCGGTTGCCGCCTCGCCTGAGATGTTTGTAAAAACCTCGGTGGTGACCGTTATCATGCCACGGGGAGTGTCGAATTTAATCACGATAAAGGCTCCTTTCAGGACAATGAATAATTGACAATTGACAATTGACAATGAATGTATCGCTACGCGATTATTTAAATTATATCGCGCTATGCGCGATTCCTTAATTCTCAATTCTGAATTATCAATTGTCAATTCGTTTATGATAAAGCGCATCCCTTACGCACTATTCCAGCGTAAGTTGAAGCTATTATAACCCAATTATTAGAAAAGCACAAGGGGGGTTTTTGAGGAGTGCTTAAATCATATTGAAATTTTGGGGAAAAGGTAAAAAATTTTTTGTTAATTAACGTCCAACTGGCGATTTTGATTGTTTACATTTAATGGCATACATGTTAGAATGTTTGGTGCAACTAGAGTATATGCAAAACATACGCGAAATACCATAATAGTTGGGCGCGCTTACGTCAAAATTGGCGTTAGTTTGCCCCGGAAAATAAACAAGGAGAGATTTACGATGGCAAGAAAGCTCAAAACAATGGACGGCAACACCGCCGCAGCGCACGTATCATACGCTTTTTCGGAAGTGGCTGCGATTTATCCGATTACGCCTTCCTCAACGATGGCGGAAGTGGTTGACAAATGGTCAGCCGGGGGTCTGAAGAACATTTTCGGACAGACGGTTTCCGTGGTGGAGATGCAGTCCGAGGGAGGAGCCGCCGGTGCGGTTCACGGAAGTCTTACGGCGGGCGCTCTGACGACGACCTATACGGCGTCGCAGGGACTTCTGCTCATGATTCCCAACATGTATAAAATCGCGGGTGAACAGCTGCCGAGCGTTATTCACGTTTCTGCGCGCACCCTAGCCACACACGCGCTGAGCATCTTCGGCGATCACTCGGACGTCATGGGCTGCCGTCAGACAGGCTATGCGATGCTCGCCTCCAACAGCCCGCAGGAGGCCATGGACCTCGGCGCGGTGGCGCATCTTTCGGCGATTCACGCGAGTATGCCCTTCCTGCACTTCTTTGACGGCTTCCGCACCTCGCACGAGATGCAGAAGATTGAAATCTGGGACTTTGACGAGCTCAAGGAGATGACGGACTTTGACGCCATCGCCGATTTTAGGGCGAAGGCCAACAATCCGGAGCACCCGCACCTCAAGGGCAGCGCTCAGAACGGCGACATTTTCTTCCAAATCCGCGAGGCCTCCAACGGCAAGTATGAGGCTCTTCCCGCGGTCGTCGAGGAGTATATGGACAAGGTCAACGCCAAGATCGGCACAGACTATAAGCTCTTTAACTATTACGGCGATCCCGACGCCGAGCAGGTCCTTGTCGCGATGGGCAGCGTCTGCGAGACCGCCGAGGAAGTGGTTGACTTCATGCGCGCGAGAGGCGAGAAGGTCGGACTCATTAAGGTTCGCCTCTACAGACCCTTCTCCGCGAAGCATCTTGCTCTTGCGCTTCCGAAGAGCGTCAAGACCCTTGTCGTGCTCGACCGCACGAAGGAGCCGGGCGCTCTGGGCGAGCCGCTCTATATGGACGTAGTCGGCGCGCTTGCCGGAACCGAGTTTGCCGGAGTCAAGGTCGTCGGCGGACGCTATGGTCTCTCCAGCAAGGACGTTACGCCGGGCGCCGTTATCTCCGCCTTCCGCAACGGTCAGGCAGCCTCTCCCAAGAACGGCTTCACGATCGGCATTGTCGATGATGTGACGGGGCTTTCCATTCCCATCACCGAGGAGCCGGACACGACGCCGGGCAACATCATCTCCTGCAAGTTCTGGGGTCTGGGCAGCGACGGCACGGTCGGCGCGAACAAGAACTCCATCAAGATTATCGGCGACCATACGGATAAGAAGGCTCAGGCCTATTTCCAGTATGACTCCAAGAAGTCCGGCGGCGTCACGATAAGCCACCTGCGCTTCGGCGACAGTGCAATCAAGAGCGCCTATTATGTTTCCAAGGCGGACTTCGTCGCCTGCCACAACCCGAGCTATCTCGAGAAATATAAAATGGCTCAGGACGTTAAGCCCGGCGGCGCCTTCCTCATTAACTGCGCCTATACGGACGCCGAGAGCTTGGCGCTGCACCTGCCGGGAGAGGCTATGCGCTATATCGCCGAGAACAAGGTCAGAGTATACACCATCGACGCGATTGCCATTGCCCGCGAGATCGGTCTGGGCGGTAAGACGAACGCGGTTCTGCAGTCGGCCTTCTTTAAGCTGGCGAACATTCTGCCCATTGACGACGCGGTGAAGTATATGAAGGAGGCCATCCAGACCTCTTATGGCCGCAAGGGCGAGAAGATTGTCAACATGAACTATGCGGCGGTTGACGCGGGCCTGCAGCGGCTCAATGAGATTGCGGTTCCCGAGTCTTGGGCGAAGGCCGAGGGCGGCTATGGCTACAAGCAGTGCGACACGGATCGTGCAGACCTTAAGAAATATGTCGAGACCATTCTCGAGCCGGTCAACGCCATGCGCGGCGACGAGCTTCCGGTCTCTGTCTTTGAAGACAGCCAGACGGGCACCCTGCCGAGCGGCACCTCTGCCTGTGAGAAGCGCGGCATTGCCGTCGAGGTTCCGAAGTGGATTCCCGAAAACTGCATACAGTGCAACCAGTGCGCCTTTGTCTGCCCGCACGCGGTCATCAGACCCTTCGTATTTGACGCGGACGAGCTTGCCGGAGCGCCGGAGGGAACCGCTACCGTCAAGATGAACGGCAAGGGCTGTGAGGATTATAAGTTTGCGATTATCCCGACCGTTCTGGACTGCACGGGCTGCGCCTCCTGCGCGAATGTCTGCCCGGCAAAGGAGAAGGCGCTTATTATGACGCCTATCGCCGAGATGCTGGACGAGCAGAAGAAATATGACTATGCCTTTGAGAAGGTTTCCGACAAGGAAGTTCCCTTCGCAGCGAATACCGTTAAGGGCAGCCAGTTCAAGCAGCCGCTGCTCGAGTTCTCGGGCGCCTGCGCGGGCTGCGGCGAGACGCCTTATGCAAAGCTCATAACTCAGCTCTTCGGCGACCGTATGTATATCGCCAACGCCACGGGCTGCTCCTCCATCTGGGGCGGCAGCGCGCCGAGCGTGCCCTATACCGTAAACAAAAAGGGCAAGGGTCCCGCTTGGGCGAACAGCCTCTTTGAGGACAACGCCGAGTTCGGTCTCGGAATGCTCCACGCGGTCAAGCAGCGCCGCGCCGCCGTAGAGGCCGCCGCAAAGCTGCTCACGGAGCTTGACTATGCCGACGAGACCATTGCGGCCGCCGCGAAGAGCTGGCTCGACGCCAAGGATGACGGCGAGGCCTCCAAGGCCGCGGGCGCGGTACTGCTCGAGCTGTGCGTTAAGAATGGTCAGCGCGACTTTACAGGCACCCCGTATGAGCAGGCCTGGCTCGATAACGGCAAGAAGTGCCCCTGTGACGCCTGCGCTGCCTGCCGCACGATAGAGGCTAACGGCGACGTGCTCACGAAGCCCAGCTTCTGGGTACTGGGCGGCGACGGCTGGGCCTATGACATCGGCTACGGCGGACTCGACCACGTTCTGGCCTCCGGCGAGAACATCAATGTTCTCGTGTTCGACACCGAGGTCTATTCCAACACCGGCGGTCAGGCCTCCAAGGCGACTCCTGTCGGCGCGGTGGCGCAGTTTGCCGCCGCCGGAAAGAGCGTGAAGAAGAAAGACTTGGCGCAGATTTCCATCTCCTATGGCTATATCTATGTTGCGCAGATCTCCATGGGCGCGAGCTATCAGCAGGCGCTCAAGGCCATTATGGAGGCGGAGAGCTATGACGGACCGTCTATCGTTATCTGCTATGCCCCCTGCATCAACCACGGCAACAAGAACGGCATGGGACGCTCGATTCTCACCGAGAAGCAGGCGGTTGAGGCCGGATATTGGAACCTGCTGCGCTATGACCCGAGGCTCGAGAAACCCCTGTCCGTCGACAGCAAGGCACCGACAACGAGCTATCAGGACTTCATCATGAACGAGGTTCGCTATTCCTCGCTCAAGCTTGCCTTCCCGGAGAGAGCAGAAAAGCTCTTTGCCGAGGCGGAGGAGCAGGCGAAGGAGAGATATAGCAAGCTCATCAAGCAGAAGGAAATGCTTGACGAGTAAGCAATGGAGAATTGAGAATTGACAATTGAGAATTATTAGTTCTTAAATCTGCTGCATAAGACAAAATATGAAGCGAATCTAAACAATTATGAGCTGCTCCCACGGGAGCAGCTCATATATTAATGTGTCGCCTCTGGCGACTCCTTTAATTCTCAATTCTGCATTCTCAATTCTCAATTAGCTCAGTCGGGAGGGTTCCTTCAAAAGCTTTTCTATCGGTACGGGGATAAGCCGCTTGGGGAAGTTATCTGCGAAAGAACAAATTGCGGTGGAGCTGTCTTTTATATCCGGATAGAGGCGGCAGAAGACCTCCGGATTGGGGGATTTTATTCTGCCGTGGTCGATGTAAAAGCGCGCTGTGCGCAGGTCGCCCTCACCGGTGAGCTTGAAATAGGCCTCACGGAGCGCCCAGAGCTGGTGGAAGGTGAAGCGGTGCAGATCCTCGGGCTCGGTGAGGGAGGCGACAGTTTCCGGGCGGATTGGTCGGTGGTCAGTTGTGTCCGCGCCCACGGGGGAGCTTGAGAGGGCGACGAGAACATGGGTTCGGCTGTGGCTGATTGAAAAGTGCAGCTGCGGCTCAGTCTCGAAAAAGGGCTTGCCGAGCTTTGTGCGGGCTATCCTAGGTAGAGCACCGCCCATGTAGTCGGCATAGGCGAAGGCCAGAAGCGAGACGCCCCAAGCCGAGCCATGGCTTTCGCTGAGCGGAGGATACTTGGCGAGGGCCTCGTCGGAGCCCGTTATGTCGGCGTAGTAGATTTTCATGTATGCGGCTCCCTTGTTTGAACTTATAATGATAACCTTCTTAATTCTATCACAAGATAGTGCAATTTTGCACTACCAATTTTCAGAAATATGTGATATACTTTAGGGGTTAGTGTATAAAAGCGGGAGGTGCGCGCGTGAAGAGGGCGATGGCTGTGATTTTCTTTATTGCGGCGGCACTGATGCTGAGCGGCTGTATAGTGGGCGACATTGACATACTCTATAGTCTGCCGCAGACACAGGAAAAATATCAGCAGCTGCAACAGTTGATTGACGCGGAGCTTGAAGCGGGCAGCGAATATTCGGCGCCGACGGGCGGTTCGCTGAGGCAGAGCGTTCAGCTGGTGGAGATCAACGGTGACGGCGTGGAAGAAGCCGTGGTTTTTCTCCGCGATGAGAACAGGACGCCCGAGATTTGTGTTTATAAGCAGGACGGCGGGCTATATACACTGGCTTATAAGCTGACCGGTCAGGGCAGCAGCATTGGGCACGTGGAATATGCGGATTTGAACGGCGATGGCAGTCAGGAGCTGATTGTGTCCTGGGAGGACAACGATTTGGCGACGGTTATGGCATATTCGCTCCGCATCGGTCCGGCGGAGATTCTTCTCACCGTTAGCTGTACGGACTTTTTGGTGGGTCAGATCTATGCAGACGGGGATGACGAAGAGCTCGAGAGAAACATTGTCGCGACGCTGAATATGAGCGGCAAGCGGGGCGTGGTTGAGCTGTTCTTCACCGACGGGAATAGGAACGTTGAGCGCACGCAAGCAGAGCTTTCCGAGGCAATGGTCACGGCGGACAGGTTCCGCTTGTCCAGAATATCCGGCGGGACAGACGCCGTTATCGTAGAAGGGCATTTTCAAGACGCCGGCGGGGTCAAATATTTAACGGACGTTCTTGTTTTGGACGGCAAGAGTCTGGAAAATGTGGCTTTGCAGCAGGGAAATAAGAGCGCGCCGGTTAGGGATGTTTATGTTTTCAGCCGCGATATTAACGGCGACGGCGCGATTGACGTGCCTTATCCCATGCCGATCTATGGCGGGGAGAACTATTATCTTCTGGATTGGATGACCTTTGACGCTCAAGGCGGCGTATATCTCTGTGCCACCACCTATCACGATATCGGGCAGGGCTGGTATTATGTTCTGCCGCTGGAATGGCGCGACGGCTTCTCCGTGAGCTATGATGGGGAGCGCGTGACCTTCTATACCGGCGGAGAGCAGGAAGTTGAGCTGCTTCGAATATATGTGTTTTCGGGAGAAAATCGCAATGAGAGCGCGGCGCTTCCCGGACGCTTTGTCCTGGCTCGCAGCGGGACAATAATATACGCGGCGATGTTCCCCCCCGGCAGCGGCGAATACAACCAAAAGAGCCGCGATGAGGTTATCGACAGGTTTAACATTATTACCACCGAGTGGGACGCGGGAATTGTTTGATTCCGGCAGATTATTCCGCCATACTTCGTTAACTATCCTCGAAATATACCGATATTCCTTCGGATAGTTGCCTCGTCCGGCGAAAAATCTGCTCAGAATCAGGGTACGGCAGATATAGAAAGGATAGTCGAGATGAAAAAGGTTTTGGTTCTGGAGGATGAGTCCAGCATTCGCAGCTTCGTCGTTATTAACCTCAAGCGTTCCGGCTATGACCCCATAGAGGCGCAGACGGGGGAGCAGGCGCTCGAGCAGCTGAGGGAAAACCCCGACGTGCGCGTGGCGCTGCTGGACGTTATGCTTCCGGACATTGACGGGTTTGAGGTCTGCCGCAGGATTCGTGCCTCCGGCTCGAAAATCGGCATTATTATGCTCACTGCCAAGAGTCAGGAGATGGACAAGGTAACGGGGCTTATGACGGGGGCGGACGATTACGTAACAAAGCCCTTTTCTCCGGCGGAGTTAACCGCGCGAATAGACGCCCTGTATCGCCGCACAGGCGGCGAGATCGAGGATGAGGCGCTCAGCGGGAGCGAACTGATCAGCGGGCCCTTTCGCCTCAACACCCGCAACAGGACTCTCGAGAAGGGCGGCACGAGAATTCGTCTGACGCAGATTGAATATGCGATTATGAAGCTCTTTATGGAGAGCCCCGGCAGGGCGTTGTCCCGCGAGGATATACTCAACGAGGTCTGGGGGCGGGATTATTACGGCGAGCTGAAAATAGTAGACGTCAACATCAGAAGGCTCCGGCTCAAGATTGAGGATTCGCCGACCATTCCGACGTATATCACGACGGTCTGGGGGTTCGGGTATAAATGGGGCTTTTGATACTGTCAACTTTGTTGACAGTATCAAAAAATAAAAAATAATAAATAAAAAATAATAGCGGCGAAGCCGCACAATAATTATTATTTATTATATATTATCTATTATTTATTAACGGACAGGCAAGACCTGGTGGACTAACCAAATTCGAGGATTAGCATGTTTAAACTCAAGGGAATCAAGGGTCGTTGGATGCTCAACAGCATTGCGGCGGTTATAGTGCTGGTGCTGATAGCGATTATGACCTTTTCGCTTTCGCAGAGCAGCTTTTATTACGCATCCATCCGAACGGCGCTGGAGAATAAGGCGCAGACGGCTGCTGAGTTCTTCACATCCTATGTTACGCGTACCTATTACGACTATTACAACAGCGCCTATAGATATACCGAGATGTTTGAGGACAAGGACGTTTTAGAGCTGCAGTTTGTAAACACGCGCGGCAAGATTGAGGTCTCGAGCTTCGGCAGGATTGGCGCGGGCTATTCGCCGGGGACGCCGGACATAAGTCAGGCACTTGCCTTGGGTGAGATTATTTCCTGGGACGGGGACAATCCCGCGACGGGCGAGAGGATTCTTGCGGTGTCGGCTCCGATTGAATATTCCGACGGCTCAATCGTCGGCGTTATGCGCTATGTTACGAGCCTAAAAATGGTAGACGCCCGTGTGGTTCGCGCGACGATGGGAGCTTCTGTAATAGGTCTGCTGCTGATAATTATCGTCTTTGCCTCGAATATGTATTTCATAAACACCATTACCCGTCCGATTCACAGCCTGACCGCGCTTGCCAAGCAGATTGCCGAGGGCAGCTATGGCATTCAGGCGAAAAAGCAGTATGACGACGAGATCGGTCAGCTGACCGACGCGATTAACGAGATGTCCACCAGAATAAGTCAGTCGGAGCGAACTCAAGCGGAATTTATCTCCTCTGTTTCGCACGAGCTGCGCACGCCGCTCACGGCGATTACCGGTTGGAGCGAGACGCTGATGTATGACCCGGATTTGACGGAGGATTCGCGCCGGGGGCTTACGATTATCTCACGCGAGACCGACAGGCTCTCTAAAATGGTGGAGGAGCTGCTGGATTTCACGAGGCTTCAGGACGGGCGCTTTACGCTAAATGTGGAGCCGGTAGACGTTCAGTCGGAGCTTGAGGACTGTCTGTTCGCCTACAGCGATCTGTTCAAGCAGGACGGGCTGGAGCTTAATTACGACAGGCCGGAGGGCGAGATTCCGCTGGTTATCGGCGATCCGGCGCGGCTTCGGCAGGTGTTTTTGAATATTATCGATAACGCGGGGAAACATGGCAAGCAGGGCGGCGGCTTTGACGTTGTGCTCAAGCGCAACGGAGCTTACGTCGAGTTATCCGTCAGGGACTATGGGCCGGGGATACCGGCGGACGAGCTTCCGAGTATTAAGAAAATGTTTTACAAGGGCAGCAGTAAGGAGCGCGGCAGCGGCATAGGCCTTGCCATCTGCGACGAGATAGTAACGCGGCACGGCGGGCAGCTGGTGATAAGTAACGCCGAAGGCGGCGGCGCGGTGGTATTGGTAAGATTACCAATACAGTGAACAGTGAACATTGAACGATGAACAGTGAACAGTTGTTGAGTCGCGCGGAGCGCGACGGATTTAAAAAGGGCGATTAGAATGGCTAAAGATAAAAACAATTCATGCGGGTTTAGGACGAGTATCGGCGGGCAGGCGCTGCTGGAGGGGATTCTCATGCGGGGTCCGACGAAGCAGGCGATTGTTGTCCGCACGAAGGAAGGGCTCGTTACCAAGCTTTCCGAGCCGCACTTTCTGAGAGAAAAATATAAGATTTTGGGCTGGCCGATACTGCGCGGGGTGATTACCTTCGGGGAGTCGATGTATCACGGGGTGAAGGCGCTGACCTATTCCGCGGAGCTTTTGCCGGAGGAGGATCAGGAGGAGCCGGGGAAGCTTGACAAGTGGATTGAGGAGAAATTCGGCATGGAGAAGGCCGAGAAGTTCCTAATCGGCTTTGCGGTTTTTCTGGGTATCTGCCTTTCGGTGGGGCTTTTTATTCTCCTGCCGACGCTGCTTGCGAGTTTTGTTACGAATCTCACGGACTCGGCGCTCTGGCGCAACCTGACCGAGGGCGCGATAAGGATTATAATCTTCCTGCTGTATATGTATTTCTGCACGCGGGTGAAGGACCTAAAGCAGGTTTTTCGGTACCACGGGGCCGAGCATAAGACGATTTTTTGTTATGAGAAGGGGCTGGAGCTGACGGTTGAGAATGTGAGGGAGCAGAGCCGGTTTCATCCGCGCTGCGGGACGAGCTTTCTCTTCGTGGTGATGATTATAAGTATTTTGGTGTTCTCTGTGGTGAGCTGGTCGAATGTGTGGCTGAGGATGCTGTTCCGGCTGCTGCTACTTCCGGTTGTCGTGGGCGTGTCCTATGAGTTTAACCGCTGGGCGGGCAGGCACGACAACTTCTTGACGAGGATTTTGACCGCTCCCGGCAGAGCCCTGCAGAGGCTTACTACCGCCGAGCCGGACGACGGGATGATCGAGGTCGGAATCGAGGCGCTTAGGCTAGTTATTCCGGAAAAAGAGGGTCTCGACAGCTGGTGAGGAGCTTTCAAGAGAAAAAAGAAATAGATGTGAGGGCTATCTGTGCCGTTAACTTATAATGAGCTTTATATTGAGATGAGGCGCGCCCTGAAGGACGCGGGGGTCGGCGCCTTTTCCTTGGAGGCGCGGCTGCTGCTTGCCTTAGCCGCGGAAAAGACGCCGGAGGCGCTTTTGAGCTCCTTGGGGCTTTATACTTCGCCGGATATTATGGCGCGGGCTCGGGACTTTCTCGCGAGGCGGGTCGAAGGGGAGCCTGCGGCCTACATACTGGGGGAATGGGAGTTTTATGGGCTGCCGCTTCTGGTGACGCCGGAGGTTTTGATACCCCGGATTGACACGGAGGTTTTGGCGCAGTTTGCGATTGACGCGCTTCGCGGGCGCGAAAAAGCACGGGTTATGGATCTGTGCTGCGGGAGCGGCTGCCTGGGCTGCGCCATTGCAAACGCGATTCCGAGCGCGCGGGTGGTCATGGCGGATAACAGCCCGGCGGCTCTTGCCATTGCCAAGGCGAATATGATGAAAAACCACCTGAACCCTCGGGTCAGCTGCATTGAAGCGGACGCTCTGAGCGCGCCGCCGATGATGATTGGCAGCTTTGAGCTGTTAGTTTGCAATCCGCCCTATATTCCGACGGGGGAGCTGGCGGCTCTTGAGCGTTCCGTGAGAGCTTATGAGCCGAGGGCCGCGCTTGACGGCGGGCAGGACGGGCTGGATTTTTACCGCGCGATTCTCCGGCACTGGCTCGGGGCGGTGAAGCCCGGCGGGCTGCTTGCCTTTGAAGTAGGCGTCGGTCAGGCGATGGAGGTCATGAGACTGATGGAGACGTCGGGGCTGAGGGAGATTGGCAGCGAGAGCGACAGTGGGGGGATTGTCCGTGTAGTTCACGGACAATCCAGATAATAGATAATAGATAATAGATAAAAGATAGAAGGAGTCGCGCGGGGCGCGACAGGATTTAATAACTAACTTTAGGGGGACGAACAAATGGCTGAGAAAAAGAAGACTCCGATTACGCTGGTCGGGCAGGCTGAGGATAAAAAGAAGGCTCTCGAGACGGCGTTGGCGCAGATTGAAAAAAACTATGGCAAGGGCGCGATTATGCGTCTGGGGGACGACATTCCCGTGAATGTGGCGGCGATTTCCACCGGCTCGCTCACGCTGGACATTGCCCTCGGGATCGGCGGGGTGCCGCGCGGGCGCATTATCGAGATTTACGGGCCGGAGAGCTCCGGCAAGACGACGCTGGCTCTGCACATTCTCGCGAGCGCGCAGAAGGCGGGCGGCGAGGTCGCCTTTATCGACGTCGAGCACGCGCTCTCTCCGGCCTATGCAAAGGTGCTGGGAGTGGACATTGACAGTCTTCTCATTTCGCAGCCGGACACCGGCGAGCAGGCTCTGGATATTACGGACGCGCTGGTGCGCTCGGGTGCGGTGGACGTGGTCGTTGTCGACAGCGTCGCGGCGCTGCTGCCCCGTACTGAGCTTGAGGGGGACATGGGCGACTCCACCGTCGGCGTGGTGGCGCGGCTGATGTCGCAGGCTCTGCGTAAGCTTGCCGGGACGATTTCCAAGACCAACTGCATTGTTATTTTTATAAATCAGCTGCGCGAGAAGATCGGCGTCATGTATGGCAATCCCGAGACGACGCCGGGCGGGCGCGCGCTTAAATATTTCTCCAGCGTGCGCATTGACGTGCGGCGCACCGAGACGCTCAAGAGCGGCGGCTCGCCCTATGGCAACCGTACCCGCGCGAAGGTGGTTAAGAACAAGGTCGCGCCGCCCTTTAAAGAGGCGGAGTTTGACATTATCTACGGCGAGGGGATAAGCAAGGTCGGCGAGGTCTGCGATCTGGCGGTGCAGCTTGATTTGATCGAGAAGGGCGGCGCGTGGTTTACCGTCGGCGAGACGCGTATTCAGGGGCGCGAGGCCGTTTTGCAGTATTTGAAGGATCACGCCGAGGTCTGCGAGGACTTGGAGGGGCGGATTAAGGCGGAGCTGGCGAAGAAGGCTGCCTCTGCGAAGCCCAAGGCCGCGGTGAAGGCCATAGGTAAGGCGGCGGGGAAGGCGATTGACGTTTCCGCCGACGATTTTGACGGCTGATGGAGGAGGTCTCGGGAGTTCGGGGCTGCCGCGAGAGGGCGCTGCGGCTTCTGGGCAAGAGAGCTTATTCCTGCAACGAGCTATATCGCAAGCTGACGGACAAGGGCGAGACTCAGGAGGCCGCGGCGGCGACGATAGCTTGGCTGCTGGAGCGGCAGTTTCTGGACGACGAGCAGTATGCCGCGGCGATAGTTCGGCGTTGCGCGGCGAAGGGCTATGGCGCGTCGCGGGCGAAAAATGAGCTTTATCGCAAGGGGATAGATAGGGAGCTTTGGGACGAGGCGCTCGAGGAGCTTCCGGACAGCTCGGATACTGTCTATCGGTTGCTGTGCAGCAAGCTGGGGAGCGACGAGCCCGACAGGGCGGAGCTCAAGCGGGCGACGGACGCGCTGTTTCGGAGAGGGTATTCGTGGGATGAGATCAGAATAGCGCTTGAGCGCTATTCTGATCGAATTGAGAATTGAGAATGCTTAAATTGAGAATTGAAGGTATCGCTCCGCGATGATTTGAATATTGTCGCGCTTTGCGCGACTCCTTAATTGTCAATTTTCAATTCTCAATTGTCAATTATTTCTCATCAATGTTGAGGTGAACGAACAAGCTTATGGCTAGAATTGCACTTATCTCTCTGGGGTGTGCGAAGAATTTGGTGAATAGCGAGCAGATGCTGTATCTGCTGGATGAGGCGGGGTTTGAGATTGTTTCGGAGCCTGAGGGCGCCGACTGCGCAATTGTGAACACCTGCGGCTTTATCGAGGCGGCCTGCAGCGAGGCGATTGAGACCATTATCGGTCTGGGCGAGCTAAAAAAGGCGGGAAAGCTACGCGCGATTGTCGCGGCGGGCTGCATGGTGCAGCGGTTTTCGCAGGAGCTGTTCAGCGAATTGCCGGAGCTGGATGCGGTTTTGGGAACGGGCAGCTATGACGATATAGTTGAGGCGGTGAAGAGCGCGCTCTCCGGCGAGAGCGTAACGAAGCTCGGCGACATTGACGCGCCGGTTTCGGAGACGGGGCGGGTTATTTCAACCGCGCCCGGCTGGGCTTATCTGCGCATTGCGGAGGGCTGCGACAACCACTGCGCCTATTGCGTTATTCCGTCGCTGCGTGGAGGCTACAGGAGCCGCGCGATGGAGAATATTCTGGAGGAGGCAGGGGCCTTGGCGGCGTCGGGCGTTCGCGAGCTGATAGTGATTGCTCAGGACATCACGCGGTATGGGCTTGACCTCTATAAAAGGCGCGCTCTGCCGGAGCTTTTACGCGGCCTTGCCGCGATTGAGGGTATAGAGTGGATAAGGCTGCACTATCTATATCCGGATGAGTTCACTCAGGAGCTTATTGAGCTGATTGCGACGGAGGAGAAGATTGTAAAATATCTTGACATTCCGATTCAGCACATAAACGACTCTATTTTGAAGCGGATGAACAGGCGGGGAACCGGCGAGGAGATTCGCGAGCTGCTAAGGCAGCTGCGCGAGCGTATTCCGGGGCTTGTGCTGCGCACGAGCTTGATTGTCGGTCTGCCCGGAGAGGGGCAGGCGGAATTTGAGGAGTTGGCGGAGTTTTTGCGGGAGACTAGGCTCGAGCGGGCGGGGGTGTTTGTGTTCTCTCCCGAGGAGGGCGCGCCGGCTTCAAAGATGACGGACAGGTGCGACGAGCGTGAAGCCGCGCGGCGGCAGGAGCGGCTTTTGGAGCTTCAGGCGGAGATTATGGACGCTTGGAGCCGGAAGCTGATCGGGCGCACGCTGAGGGTGCTCTGCGAGGGGACAGACCCCGAGACGGGGCTTCTAATCGGGCGGAGCTGGGCTGATTCGCCGGATGTGGATTGTCTGGTGTATTTTGACGGCGAGGCCCCGGCGGGGGAGTTTGCCGAGGTTTTGATCGGCGGGGTTGAGAACGGCGATTTGTATGGTAAAGAGGTTTAGGAAGAGCTTCCTCAGTGCGCGAAAACCCATGAAGGGATGGATTTTTACTTATGACTACTGCGAGCAAGATTACGCTTATGAGGATTGCGCTGGTTCCGTTTTTTATTGCGGCGGCGCTTATAGAGTTTCCCTGGCACGAATATGTTGCGCTGGCGCTCTTTATAATTGCGTCGGCGACGGACAGTCTGGACGGCTATGTCGCGCGAAAATATGATCAGATTACGGATTTCGGAAAGTTCATCGACCCGATTGCGGACAAGCTGCTCGTTACGGCGGCGCTGCTTATTTTCGTCGAGCGCGGACAGATGGCTTCTTGGGCCTGCTTTATCATTATCGCGCGGGAATTTATGGTGTCCGGGCTGAGGCTTGTTGCCGTAGAGAAGGGCGCAGTTATAGCCGCCGCGCTCTCGGGGAAGATTAAGACGGCGGCCTCGGTGTTTTGTATCAGCGTGATGCTTCTGCCGCTTCACGATGAAGTTCTTTTTGCGACGGTGACGGTAGATATGGTCTGTACGGCGGTGATTTTGCTGACCACGGTCTATTCGGGCGTGGAATATTTCGTCGTAAATCGGGCGGCGATTGACAACAAATAGAAGCTGTGGTAATATAATGGTTAGGCAAGCGAGAGTCGATCCCGTACCGCCTGTCTAGGCGTAGAAGATTTTTCTGCCTCTCACGGGGGATTTTACCCTGTGGGGGGCTTTTGTGTTTAGATTCTTCCAAGGAAGGAGTTTGGTTTTATGTTTGACGAATTAAAAGAGCTTGTGGCGGCATATAAGAAGAGAGACCCGGCGGCGCGCTCGGCTGTTGAGATTGCGCTGCTCTATCCCGGCGTGAGAGCGGTGCTCGCACATCGGCGGGCGCACAAGCACTATGAGAAGGGACATTTTTATCGCGCACGGCACATTTCGCAGCACGCGCGGCGGGCGACGGGCATTGAGATTCACCCGGGGGCGACAATCGGCCGACGGCTCGTTATCGACCACGGCATGGGCGTTGTTATCGGCGAGACCACTCAGATCGGCGACGATGTGCTGCTCTATCAGGGGGTTACGCTCGGCGGAACCGGCAAGGAGACGGGCAAGCGGCATCCGACAATCGGAAACAATGTGCTGATCGGTTCCGGAGCGAAGGTTTTAGGACCGTTTAAGGTCGGAGACAACAGCCGCATTGCCGCCAACGCCGTTGTTCTCAAGGAGGTTCCGGACAACGCGACGGCGGTCGGAGTGCCCGCGAGAATCGTGAAGCTGGACGGGCAGAAGATGGATTATGCCTCTGAGGTGGATCAGATCAATGTTGCGGATCCCACGGCGGTGGAGCTGGTTTGCCTGCGTGAGCAGATTAACGCCATTTTCAGACAGATGGATTTTTCGGCGCCGAAACGATAATTTGAGTTTTTCATGCGCACTTGACAATAGCGCGCTTGCGCGATTTTTGGAGGACAATACAGATGAGACTTTTTAACACGATGAGCATGGAGAAAGAGGAGTTTGTACCGATTGAGCCGGGGCGCGTGAGAATGTATGCCTGCGGGCCGACGGTCTATAACTATATCCACGTGGGCAACGCCAGACCGATTATTGTTTTTGACGTGCTCCGGCGGTATTTGGAATATCGCGGATTCGAGGTAAGGTTCGTTCAGAACTTTACGGATGTGGACGACAAGATTATTAACCGCGCCGCGCAGGAGGGCGTTTCCTGCAGCGATATTACGGAGAAATATATAGCCGAGTATTACAAGGACGCCGAGGGGCTGGGAGTTCGCGCGGCTACGGTGCACCCGAGGGCGACGGAGAATATGGCGGAGATTATCCGCCTGATTGAAGAGCTTATCGAAAAGGGCTTTGCCTATGAGAAAGGCGGCGACGTTTATTATCGGACGCAGAAGTTTGAGTCCTACGGCGGCCTGAGTCATCAGCCGCTGGAGGAGCTTATGGCGGGTGCGCGCATTGACGTTGCGGACGTAAAGGAAAATCCGATGGATTTTGCCCTCTGGAAGGCTGGAAAGCCCGGCGAGCCGGTTTGGGAGTCGCCCTGGGGCGCGGGCAGACCGGGCTGGCACATTGAGTGCAGCGCGATGAGCGGCAAGTTTCTCGGCAAGACCATTGACATTCACGGCGGGGGGCAGGATCTGACCTTTCCGCACCACGAGAACGAGATTGCGCAGTCGGAGGCCGCAAACGGCTGCAAGTTTGTAAATTACTGGGTGCACAACGGGTTTATCAGCATTGACAATCGGAAGATGAGCAAGTCGCTGGGCAACTTTTTCACCGTTCGCGAGGCGGCGAAGGTCTATGGCTATGACGCGCTGCGGATGTTTATGCTGATGAGCCACTATCGCAGTCCGCTCAACTATTCCGAGGAGGTTTTGCAGCAGGCGACGAGCGCGCTCGAGAGGCTTTCAACTGCGAAGCAGAATTTAAAGTTTTTCGCGAAAAACGGCGCGGAGGGCGCTCTAACGGCGCAGGAGGCGGAGTTTGTCTCGACGCTGGGAGAGTATAAGGCGCGGTTTTGCGAGGCGATGGACGACGATCTCAATACGGCGGACGCCGTGGCGGTTATATTCGAACTGGTGCGCGAGATTAACAGCGCTGTGAGTCCGGCGGTGAGTCCCAGTAAGGCGCTGGCGCGGGAGTGCGACGCGGTGTTTACGGAGCTTGCCGAGGTCTTGGGGCTGCCGATTTCCAAGGCGGAGGAAGAGATTGACGCGGAGATTTTGGAGCTGGTCGAGCGGCGGCAGGCGGCGCGAAAGGCGAAGAACTTCGCCGAGGCAGACCGAATCCGCGACGAGCTGAAGGCGCGGGGCGTCGTGCTGGAGGACACGCCGCAAGGGGTTAAGATACATCATTCATGAAATGAATGATGTATCTTAACCCAATTGAGAATTGAGAATTGAGAATTGAGAATTAAAGACAAATATGAAAATTCCGCATGGATATTGACTACCATGCGGAATTTTAGTTTTTGGGTCTATGTATCTATGGTTTGCAGATTGGGGTTTTGCAGTTCATTCCCAGAGCCTTACACAGGGGTTTTATTTCATTACAAATAGCAGAGGTGATAAGTTCAATGTTAAGGTGAGGGACGAAGTCGTTGGTTACGTTCCCTTTGATATACACCTTGTTTACTTTTCGGAACAGGCGCTTCATTTCTTCGAGTCCGTCGCCTTGCGATTTTGTATCAAGTGGGAGCTTCAAAAATCTCAGTATTCCCATTCTATCGAGCAAAAACCAGTTTTCGATAGACCGCTTCGCTTTAATAAGCTCTACACGGTCAACTTTCTCCAGACTCACAAGTCCCTTTTGCACATTCTCCCAGTTAACGGGAGGATTCGTCGAAAACTCAAAAACATCTGTATCGTGGCACAGCAGTATTGTTATCTTAGCGTCAATGTACTTAGGAATAATAGACTTGCGAATATATGAAAGAGCGCCCTTTTTATAGTTGCCAATGCCCTTGAGATTTTTATACTCTACTTTGCAACTTAAGCGACCGTTGTGCTTTTCTCTTATATGAGCAACCAGACGTTTATAAAATACCACCTCGGTGTCACCCTCAACAAATATAACCACAACCCTGTCTGTCATCTCAGCCCTCCAAATACGATTCAAGGAGCATGGAGCCGTCTTCAGACTGGGACAAAAGATTGAAAAGGTAAGTTCCGATTGACTCGTCGTCCTCGGCGGCATCTCTGTACAGGGCTTTAAGCTTTGAAGCTTTCAGCGGTTTAAAGGCAGCCCAACCATTTGAGTTTGGGATACCGACATAAATACCGTTAGGGTCAAGATACTGGATAAGATAGGGAGAATGGCTTGAGATTAGTATTTTGCAGTCGCCCGCGAGTTGAGACAGAATACTTATATAGTCTTGCAGAAGTTTGGGGTGAACGCAATTCTCCGGCTCCTCAATTAGAAGCAAGGGGACGCCTTTAATGTCCGCTAAGATTGCATAAGTAAGCATTAGAAAGACGCGCTGAGCACCGTCGGACAAATCTTTAAACTCAATTGGGGTAATTAGGTTTTTATCAAGTACACTCATAGTGAAAACAGACTTCGCAAGCTTAAAAGGGTTATCCTCGGTATCTTCCATCTGTATAGTAAAGTGTTCGATTTCTATGGGAGTTTCCTGTACGATAATACTGATATAGTTGGGAAACAATGTTTGAAAAGCATTTACGAGCAGTTCATATTTGTTTTCATAGTTTGACTGTAGAGCTGACAGTATTCTAGGAATACCTGTATCAAGTCTAAAATCAGCATTATCTGAGTCTTTCCACTCAATGATTGACGGCTTATACTTTCTGGAGGCATCCATTACACGAATAGTGTCAACTTCCAGTTCATTTATTAGGACGATGATATCGTGAAAAAACAGATCGTCAAAAGCGATTAGCTTATTGATTATTAATTCGTATGGCGCAATCTTAATAACACTGGAGCAGCGACCGGTTTCAGAAGAGGTATAGTGTGACGTTTCGTTATATCGATCAATATAGGTTTTATATTTCTGACCTTTCTCGTCCGATCTCATTTTTAGACACTCATAGTTTATTTTTCCATTTTCATCACCAATGCCCCATAGGAACGAGAAAGAGTATTCGACATTGTAGGGTTTGTCTAATCTCATAACATCAAAATTGACGGAAAAAGAGAAAGAATCATTGCGAGAGACTTTGTTTTTAGGAATGCAATTTCGTGCGGACATAAGAGAGCTTTTTGATTTTGGACGACGCTTAATAAAATCTAGAGAAAAAGCGATAGCATCCATTAAGTTTGACTTACCGTAACCATTCAGAGATAGCAGAGCTGTGACATTTTTAAAATTAATTGTGCTTGACTGAATATTTCTAAATCCATCGACTTCTATTTTTGTTATTTTCATTTTTGAGTTTCCTTTTTCCGCTTGCAATAAATGTGAAAGTATATCGGATAGAAGCATAATATCATCTCCGTTGATAAAAAGCAATAAATATTTTCGTATTATTTATTACTATCCATAAAATTCACAGTTTATACTAATACAAGTATAATTAATTTACGTATTTATAGAATAATGCTACTGCAGAGCAGGCGAGAAAAGATGAGTGACTGAGTATAACAAAAAATCGCCGCCCGAGGGCGGCAATTTTCTATTGACATATTACGGGGTTGGCAAAATGGGGTTGGAGTTTACGGCGGAGGAGGGGGAGACGACGGGGCTTTCCGTAATGGGCGGGGAGGGATCGACGGGCAAGGAGGGGCTGGGACTTACCGGAAGGCTTGGGCTGACCGGAAGCGAGGGGGAGGGCGGAAGGGTCGGAGAATCGGAGACAATCGGGGAATCGCTCGGGGACTCCGACGGGGATTCCGACGGGGACTCGGAGGGAGATTCCGTCGGCTCGGGAGAGGGAGATTCCCTGAGGTCGCCGAAGATATCCGTCGGGCCGCTGAAGGTCGGGGTCTTGAAGGTCTTATATTCCAGACCCTCGTGGATTGGTTGCATTATTCTCCGCCACATTTGGGCGGCGGGGTTGCCGGAAACATTCATACGCTCCGGGGTGTCGTAGCCAGTCCAGACGGCGCAGACATAGTAGGGCGTGAAGCCGACGAACCAACGGTCCTTCCAGTCGTCCGACGAGCCAGTTTTTCCGGCGTGGGGCATATTGCCGATATAGGACTCGCTGCCGGTGCCGCTGGTGGCGGCGATATTGAGCATATAGTCCATCACCCAGGCGGTGTTTGCCTTGAAGGCGACGATAGTCTCGGGGGAGTTGTCGAGAATTACATTACCCTCGCTGTCGCGAACCTCGGAATAGGTTCTGCCGTAGGTGAAGATTCCGTCGTTGACAAAGGCGCTGTATGCCTGAGCCATCTCGCGCACGGTTACGCCGTTTGATATCTGGCCGAGGGAGAGGGGGGCGTAGTCGCGGTCAGCCTCCACCAAGGTCCTAAAGCCCAGACGCTCGGTCATATACATATAGGACATATTGACGCCGAGCTTGTCGAGGATTTGAGCGGAGACGGTGTTGACGGAGTTTGTCAGCGCAGTTTGGATTGTTATGATTCCCATATAGTTGAAATTGGAGTTATTGGGAAACCAAGTCGGATGCCCCTTGAGGATGATGTCCGGGGAGTCATTGACTAAGGTGCTGGGGCTTATTAGGTTCTGGTCGATCGCGGGACCGTAGATTGCTATCGGCTTGATTGAGGAGCCGGGCGGACGCTGGCTCATTGTGGCGCGGTTGAGGACGAGATTTGCGGTCTTTTCGCCGATTCCACCGGCGAGAGCCAGAATTGCGCCGTTATAGGGGTCCATGAGGACCGCTGAGGACTGGAGAGACTCTCCCGTGCTTCTCTTTGCGGAGGGGAAATTCGCGGGGTCGGAATATAAATCGTCGATAATCTGCTGGTATTCGGGATTGAGCAGGGATTCGATTTGCAGGCCGCCGTTATAGACAAGGTTCTGGGCGACAGACCGGCTTATGCCTCGCGCCTCCATGAGGTCGTTCGTCACGTCGCTTATGACGGCCTCGGCGTAGAAGGTGAAGATTTCGGTCGGGGCCTCCTCGCCCTTGGCGCGCGTGAAGACGAGCTGCTTTGCCTTTGCCTCTGTATACTGGAGGTAGCTGATGTAGCCCTGATCGTACATCTCGAAGAGAATGGTCTCCTGACGCTCCTTGTTTTTGGAGGGGCTGATATAGGGGTCATATAAAGAGGGGTTATTGGTTATGCCGATTATGCTGGCGCACTCGGCGAGGTCGAGATCCCAGACGTCCTTTCCGAAATAGGTTTGGGCGGCGGTGCCCACGCCCCAGCAGTTTTGTCCGAAGTAGATCTTGTTGAGATACCACTCCATTATTTCATCTTTGTCGTAGAGGCGCTCAAATTCCAGAGCGCTGAAGATTTCCTTGAGTTTTCGGGCGACGGTTATATCGTCCTCCTCAGTGAGGTTTTTTATGAGCTGCTGGGTTATAGTGGAGCCGCCGAAATCGTCCTTCATCGTCGCGAACATATTTACGAAGGCGCCGAAGGTGCGGTACCAGTCCACGCCCTGGTGGTCAGGAAAACGCTTGTCCTCAATAGCGATGGCGGCCTTCCACATATAAGCGGGGATATTGTCATACTCCACCCAGACGCGGTTCTCAAGCCCGTGCAGCGTTGCCAGCTCACGGCGGACGCCGTTTGCGTCGCGGTAATATATTGTTGAGGCGAGATTCAGCCTTACCTCGTCGAGAGTTATGTCCAGAGAGTTTGTGAGGTTGGTTTTCGCGTAGTAGGCGAAGATGCAGGTGAAGAGCAGCCCGGTCGTCATTATAATTAGGAGAATTGTCGCTATAACCTTTATGATGGTGCGGAAAACGCCGCCAATGGTGCCGGCGGTTACGTTTACGGTTGTCTCAGCGATTTTTTGGACTTGTTTCTTGTTCATATTTATAATCCTTAGAAAAAGACAGTCAAGAGGTTAATGGTATTTGAACACGTGCACAAAAACTCTATTCTATTGTAACACGGCTTGTCAAATTCATGTAAGAACGGCAAAAAATCTTTCTGAGGTTATAATTTGCGGGGTTCAGAAGACTTTTTTGCACAAATTTTGGGTTAAATTAACCAAATTATGGTGATAATACAGGAAAACGCGGGAGGTAAACAAATGAAGAATAATAAGATTAAGGGGTTTTTGCTGGGTTTTATGGCACTGTGCGCGATTTTCAGCGCGACTTTCGCGCTCTATGGCACGACTAACGCCGAGGACTCGACATTTAAACCCGAAGAGGCAGGCAGTCAGAGCAGCTTTGTGCTGCGCGACTATGAGGGCTATGTTGCCGTTTTTATCGAGGGTGAGCCGGATTTGCCGACGACGGTGACGGACATTCAGGTGAAGACGCTGAGGGAATTTGATAGGCTCTTGCTCGAGACCGGTATGAAGGTGGAGAGTCATGAGAGGCTGGTTATGATTCTGGAGGACTTTGGGTCGTAGTGGGGGGCGTGGTATTGCTTTTTTCGGTAAAGTGATGTAGAATGAGCCATATCAATCATATGGAGGCAGCTATGAGCGAGGGAAATGTAAACGAATTCGGCAACGATATAGTTACTATAACTGACGACGAGGGCAAAGAGTTTGTTCTGGAGCACCTGCACACGCTGGAGCATCGGGGCGTAACTTATATGGCGTTTCTGCCGACGGATATGGATGAGGACGACGAGGACTATGGGCTCATAATTCTCAAGGTCATTGTCGAGGACGGCGAGGAGATTTTAGGCTCGGTTGACGATCAGGACGAGCTTGAGGCGGTCTATGAGGAATTTGCGGAAGTGCTGTTCGACGAAGATTAAGGGCAGATAAGAGATAATAGATATTAGATAATAGATAGATGGTGTCGCCTTGAGGCGACAAATTGTAATCGTTTGACGTTTTAGCAAAATTGTTTGTTCCTTTTGTGGCAGATTTTACAACCGATTTTTCATTGTTTTTTTATTTGGGATAGTGTACAATAATAACAGGTTAATTTAAACCTGCTCTGTGCGTGAGGGGTTCTATTAAACCCACATCTCAAATAAGGGACGCCGTTCTTCCTTCGTGGATTGCAGGCCTCCCGCGTGCGGCTTTGACCGGACGCGGATGTTGGAAGCAGAGAATCGACGGAGAGGCGACCCACCTGCAGTATCGTGCAGGTTATAATCGGACTCCCACGGCAGCGCGGGCCGGGCTACTGTAAAACTCGAAAGAGTTTTGCAGTAGCCCATTTTTTGCGTTTTTTTGCGCCACGGGCGCGGGACGTTAAAATGGCCGTGCTCCGCGCGGCGACAGATTTTCGCCGCACGGCGGCGGGACAGCGTAGTATCTACGCTGAGAGATGTTACCCCATTTCTCTTTTTGTTCGCAAAAAGAGAAACCGGGTAACGCCTGAAAGAGAAAAACGATTGGGGGCTTTCCGAAGCGCCCCCAAGCCCCCCCACCGGCAAAGGGGCTTCGAGCCAGCCCCTTTGAACCCTGGCTACCGGGACTGGTGGTAACGAGCAGGGACGAAAGACGAAGGAAAGCCTCGTCCCAGCTTCGTACCCGTGGCAGTAGCGACTGTTACGGAGTAAAGGAGCGACCCTGACCGCGTAGCGGCACGCTCCACAAAGCGTAAGCGTCACTGGGCTCCTTTCTTTGCGGGGAGTCAAGAGGGGAGCTTTTCTTTCGCAAAAGAAAGCTTCCCTCTTGCGCCGTCCGCGCAGGACGCCCCGGCGTGGCAACGCCGACGCCCTTTGTGCGCAGAACGGCATGGAAAACTGCTGTCGCTGGAGGAAATTGACTCTAATTACCTTCCGCCGCTGCATCCGAATTGCAAATGCCGATTGGTTGCGATTGACAAGCAGGGTGAGTTTTTATATGATACAGACAGGGAGGCGTTCGTTGAGAACTTGGACTTGTGGCTGGACGCTCAAGGTGAAGCGGGCGGTGTTTTTATACTGAATCACGACTTCAATATAGCAATAAGAGCGAATAGGGAACGATTAACTCCGCTTGAGTTGCCAAGAAGGCAGTTTATATATGCACCCATTAATCCGAAACTTGAGTCTTCGACAAGAATCACTCAACCGAAATGGTATGAAAAGTTAGGCAACAGTTTTTCGGACTGGGCAACGCAGTTTAGGGACGACGTTTTAGCTCTGTTTGAAGCGTTGGAAGCTAGAAGCCATGCACTACAAGAGAGATTTAACCGATATCAGGACTCGAATAATATTTTGGATAATCTCTGGGGCTTGGTTTTGCAGGCTGATTGGATGTTCTTGGGATTTGTAAGCGGATTTCTTGAGAGCGAAGCGGCGTTAATTGAAGAGCTTAGTAATAATTATAGTGTTTACAACCTTTTAAATGCCGCAACTTTCGGTTGGTGGAAATCTCTTAACGGCGCATTTACTGCCGATGAGGTCCTATCACTTGAACACGTTCTTGATATTATAGCTGTTATACCGGTTTTGGGAATGGTATTGGACAAGATTGTTAAGGCGGCTATCGGCACGACAATTTCAAGGCTACCGCTAACTGCCGGGACGAATTTTGCAGACGATGGAGCGAGAGCGGCGCTGCCGGATGCGGAAGATGTTGCGGGGACGCTGGATGATAATTTAGATGAAATAATAAGAGAAAGTCTGGACGATATTCCTGTAATTAACGGTCAAGTCGGCGGGAAGGTGCCGATCAATGATTACCTGGAGATTAGGGCTAAATCGGTGATCAATCCGGCGTCGGACACGCTCACGCTAGGGAAATACGCTGACGACTTTTCATCTTATACGGTGCGCGCGGGCGAAACGATGTATTTTGATCTTGGCGACGAGTGGGATGTGATAAGGCAGCGATACAATTTGTCTGCGGATGAGATGTTTGACTATTTCAATGTGCCGGTTTTGGATGAAGCGATTGGAAGCGGAAAAGCGATAAGGTTTTCGCATAATCCTGTTGAGTATATGGATTCTGCGTTGGGAGACGAATGGGAGTACATTAAGGGTGCTTTGAGTAAGACCGATGAAGACTTGACGTATGAGGGAGGTTTCTGGTATGTCAAATAAGCTTGACTATTGGGAAGACAAGCAAAACATTGAAGCAATTAAGAGCATAGCTAACCAAGTGTGGGGTGAAAAATGCGAATTTGGTGATATGAAAGTAATTAAATCACCTTATCCTGAATTTGAGTGGCCTATAGTACTGCATGGAAAGATTGATGTAGTTTTGACCTATGATCGATCAATTCTGGGTATAAATATCATGACTGATAATGGTTACGAGAATATACGTAAATTTACTGAAAAAGAGTATATTCGTGGCTTTGAAAGTTGCAAACCCAAGAACCTTCTTCATAACTTTAGAATTTTGGACGAGGTTGTGAAAGCGATGATGGAGAAGGTCGAAGCGCCGCCGTCGGAGGAGCACGACGGCGGGGGGAATGAAGAGTATATGGCGTGATGATTGACTTTCGGTGGGGAGATTGCGGGTCGGAGCCCGCAATGACAGAAACGGAAGTTCGCAATGACGAAGTGATGGGAAGCGGTGCACAAGATAGTGCGCCGCTTTTGTTTTTTAGTAGACGAATGGTTTATGGACAAGTTTCTACAAAAAATCCTAAAATTCGACAGGATTCTACCTTTTTCGCGCTTTTGAAGTGATATTATAAGCCTCAATCGGCGATAAGCGGAGGTATTTATTGGTAGAATCTGAGCCTTTTCACTAATATTTTTTCCCGAAATTTAAAAAAATATTTTTCTATGTGCACTGAAACGTACACATTTTGTGCAGGTGCGAGCTAAGGGTGAGGAGGGATTTTAGGTTTGAGTAAATGGACAAGCACCAAGAGCTTTTGGGAGCAGGTTTGGGAGATGGTTTTCAGCAAATCAAACGCTATCCTTAAAATCATATTCTTTGACAAGGAAAAGGACAAGGATCTTAATCATCTGGATTTGCGTATGGTCTCGGAGATTAAGCGGCAGGCCGGAGGCGGAATCGAGGTCAAGCTGCAAAATCGCGTGGAGCTGCTTAAATTGCTGGCACAGCATTTTGCCGAGGAGAAAAAACAAAGCGAGGCGCCGAATGAGGCCGAGAGCTTTTTTGCGGCGATGGACAAGGCGGCGACGAGCCTTAAGGACGAGGAGAAATGAAATTTTCTGCGTTTTCAGAAAAACAGGTGCTGACGCTCAGCTGGTGGAGCGATTCCTCGCCCTATGAGGGTTATGAAGCCCTTATCTGCGACGGGGCGGTTCGCAGCGGTAAGACGCTCTGCATGGGGATTTCTTTTATATGCTGGGCGATGAGACGCTTTGACAAAATGAGCTTCGGGCTTTGCGGCAAGACGATTGCCTCGCTGAGGCGCAATGTCGTGAGCGTGCTGCTGCCGGTTATGCGGGATCTGGGCTTTCATTGCAAGGAGAAGGCTTCTGCCAATATGTTTACGGTTAGTTTCGGGGAGAGAGAGAACACCTTTTATCTTTTCGGGGGGAAGGATGAAGGCTCGCCGGCGCTTATTCAGGGGATTACGCTGGCGGGGGTCCTGCTCGATGAGGCGGCTCTGATGCCGAGAAGCTTTGTCGAGCAGGCCTGTGCAAGATGCTCGGTGCCGGGCAGCAAGCTCTGGTTTAACTGTAATCCGGAGGGGCCGGAGCACTGGTTTTATCAGGAGTGGGTGAAGAAGGCCTCGCAGCGCGGCGCGCTTTACATACACTTTGCGCTTGAGGACAACCCCTCGCTCTCGCGGGCAATTATCGCGCGCTACCGGCAGATGTATTCGGGGGTGTTTTATCGGAGGTTTGTGCTAGGACAGTGGGTTGCGCCGGAGGGCAGGGTCTATGACTTCTTCGACGAGAGCTATGTTAAGGACGCCCCGGAGGGCGGCTTTGAAGAATACGCGGTCTCCTGTGACTATGGCACTGCAAACCCGGCGTCCTTTGGGCTTTGGGCGCGAAAAGCGGGGGTTTGGTATCGGATTCGGGAGTATTACTACAGCTCGAAGGAGGAGGGAAAGCAGAAGACGGACGCGGAATATGTAGGGCAGCTGAAAAAGCTCTGCGCGGGAGTTTCGCCGAAGGTTGTGGTGGTCGATCCCTCGGCGGCGAGCTTCATTGAGGCTCTGCGGCGGGAGGGCATTCGGGCACTCAAGGCGGACAACAACGTGTTGCGGGGGATTCGGCTGACGGCGGATCTTTTAAAGCGGGGGGAGATTGTTATTTGCCGAGGCTGCGCGGGGGCGATTCGGGAGTTTTCGCTCTATTCCTGGGACGACAGGAAGCCGGGTGAGGACGCGCCGAGGAAGATTTTTGACCACGCGATGGATGAGATTAGGTATTTTGCGGCGACGGTGGTTAGGCCGGAGAAAGTAAGCGGGTTTGCGGCGTTCAGCGCGGAGCGGTGACAGATAATAGGAAACGTAAAATTGGGGCGTAGCCGCCGCAGCGGTCTGCGATAACAAAGCGCGAGGAACGCGCGACTTATCAAAATTGCGTAGCAATTTTTTAAATTGGGGGAAGCAATGGGAGTTTTTAAGAAAAAACGAGATGCCGGAGGGGCGGGGGCGGCGACGCAGATTAGGAGCGTCGGGGCGCATCCCTTTGGGGTTCTGAACAATTATGTGCCGCTGGGCGGCGGAGATACGAGGCTCTATAGGGCGATTCGCGAGGCGGTGCCGGTCGTGGACGCGGCGATTATGAAGCTTATTCGGCTCTGCGGGGGCTTTGAGATTGCCTGCTCAGATAAGAGGAGCGAGAGGGAGCTGAACGAGTTTTTGAGGACGGTTGACGCGGGGCGAGCTCAGCGCGGGATAGGGGCCTTTTTGGACAACTATCTCGACTCTATGCTCACGGCGGGGCGCGCGGTGGGTGAGATTGTAACCGACGGCAACCGCGACATTGCGGCGGTCCTGTGCGGGAATGTCTGCGATGTGCAGATTAAAGAGGGGGCGACGCCGCTCGATTTTGTGTTCTGCGGCGCGGGGGTCGCGGGGCTCGTAGAGCCGCTGCCCTATCAGGAGCTTATTTTGTTTACGCCCTTTAACCCAGAGGCGGACAATCCCCTATGGGGTGTCGCTGATGAGGAGTATGCCGTTTTTGACGGACATTTTGCTCAAGATTTATCAGTCGATCGGGCTCAACTGGGAGCGGGCGGGCAATGTGCGCTTCGCCGTGGTCTATAAGCCGCAGGGGGATATCATCGACGGCGCCTATGCCAAGGAGCGCGGCGAGACCCTGGCGCGGGAGTGGAGCGCGGCTATGGCGAGCAGCAAGGACGGGTCGGTTCGGGATTTTGTGGCGGTCGGCGACGTGGACATCAAGGTCATAGGCGCGGACAACACGATTCCGGAGAGCGAGGTTCCGGTGAGGCAGATTCTTGAGCAGCTGGTTTCGCGCACGGGGATTCCGCCGTTTATGCTGGGGCTGAGCTGGTCATCTACCGAGAGGATGAGCGCGCAGCAGGCCGATCTTATGACGAGTGAGCTGACGGCGATAAGGCGCACGCTCGAGCCGGTTATAAGCAAGATTTGCGATCTGTGGCTGCGTCTGCACGGGCGGCCGTATGGGTTCGAGATTTGCTGGGAGCCGATCAACTTGCAGGATAGGGTTGAAGAGGCGAAGGCATTATTATATAAAGCGCAGAGCGCTTCATTAATTGAGAATTGAGAATTGAGAATTATTGAGTCGCCGGAGGCGATTTTCGTCTTCGTCATTCCGTGCTTGACACGGAATCCCCCTGAGATTGCGGAAGCCGTGGGGGATTGCGGGTCAAGCCCGCAATGACGGATAACAGAAAACAGGGACGATAACAGATAACAGATATTCGGGAGGACGGTTACATATATGAGGATTTATAAAGCTGGGGTGGGGGGAGCCGTGGCGATGGATAGCGGCCGCGAGCTCAAGCTCATCAATGAGTTTTCTAAGGGGGAGCTTTCGGCGGAGCAGGTTTATACCTTTTCCGTTGTGCTCTGTGACAACGAGGTAGACCGAGATTACGAGAAGTTTTCCCGCGAGGCTCTGGAGAGGCTGGCGGTGCTATTTGTCGGGAAGACGGGGATTTTTGACCACGACTGGAAGAGCGCCAATCAGACGGCGAGGCTCTATCGCACGGAGGTCATCGAGAGCAGCGACGTGCTCAACAGCGTCGGGGAGCCATACTGCGCGCTGCGCGGCTATGCCTATATGCTGCGCAGCGAGAAGAACCAAGAGCTGATCGCCGAGATTGACGCAGGGATTAAGAAGGAGACGAGCGTTGGCTGCGCCGCCGACAGGAAGGTCTGCTCGATTTGCGGCGAGGTGAGCTCAAGCGGCGGCTGCGGGCACGTGCAGGGGCGGGAATATGAGGGGAAGCTCTGCTATCTTGAGCTGTTTGACATCAGCGACGCCTATGAGTGGAGCTTTGTCGCGGTGCCGAGTCAGAGAGGCGCGGGGGTTGTTAAACGCTTCGGCGAGAGCGCAAAGACGCTCAAGGATTTTGTTGCGCTTGAGGCGGGACGTGCCTTTGCGGCGGAATATGAGGCCTTGGAGAAGCAGGCAGCGCTGGGGCGCGAATATACGGACGCGCTGCGGAGCGAGGTGCTCAGGCTGGCTCTGATTTTTGACCGGAAGGCACATACTGCACTCGCCCAGAGCAGTAAGCACATGGGCGCTAGCGAGCTTGAGGCTCTGAAGGCGGTCTTCGGCGCGAGGGTGGACGAGATGTTCCCGCCGAGGACACAGCTTCCGGGGAGGAATGAGACGAAGAAGTTCGATGGGGAAGCTTATTTGGTTTAGCTCCGCTAAACCAAATAAATTATAAAAAACAGGAGGAAATTATGAAGGTTAGTTTTGAGGGGATTGGCGAGCAGGTTGTGACTTTTGCGAGCAGTGTGCAGGCTCCGGCGGAGAAGGGCTGCCCCGTTGTGATGACGGGCAGCGCGCAGGTCGGCGCGGCGGGCGCGGGCGAAAAATTCGTCGGGATTGCGCTTGCAAGTCAGGGAAATTACTGCGCGGTGCAGACCGCTGGCTTCATTAAGGTCGGCTACAGCGGGCAGTCTCCGGCGGTGGGGTTTAAGACTCTGGCGGCGGACGGCGCCGGCGGCGTTATGGCAGACGAGGGCGGTCGCGAGTATCTGGTGGCGGAGGTCGATGAGGCAGGCCTCACGGCGACGATTTTGCTTTAAGCAAGGAGGAGAGAAAAATGACTTATAAATTTAATGAGATTAAGCTCGACAAGGGGATGTATGGCGAGAGCGGGCGCAACTTTTCGCAGGTGCTCGAGAAGCTGGATCCGAGCGAGGAGTATAAGGGCTCGGCATATGAGGGGCTGGACGCCTTTCAGCGGCAGCTCAAGCGCTTTGACATCAAGGCGCGCGGCGCGGGCAGCGATGCTGTCGAGAAGTTTTTCCGTACCACGGAGAGCAGCGTTCTTTTTCCCGAATATGTAGCGCGCAGCGTGCGTCAGGGCATGGAGGACGAGAACATTCTTCCGGCGATTACGGCGACGGTTACGAAGATTGACGGCATGGACTATCGCAGTATTTATTCGGTGCCGACAAGCGATGAGAAGAGCCTTCGCAGAGTTGAGGAGGGCGCATCCATTCCGCAGACAGAGGTAAAGGTGCGCGAGAATCTCGTTAAGCTGCACAAGCGCGGGAGAATGCTCGTGGCGTCATATGAGGCGGTGCGCTTTCAGAAGCTTGATCTCTTCTCCGTTATGCTCAAGCAGATAGGCGCGCAGATTATGCGGATGCATCTGGACGACGCGATTGACGTTATTATAAACGGCGACGGCAACGACAACGCCGCCGAGAGCTTTTCAGTCGGGACAAGCCCAATTTCGGGCGCGGCGGGTACGCTTACATATAATCAGCTGCTCGAGTTTTGGAGTGAGTTTGACCCCTATACGCTCAACACCCTGCTCGTGAGCCCGGATGCGATGCTGCAGATTCTCCGTTGCAGCGAGTTTCAGAATCCGCTGACGGGGCTCAATTTCCAGGGTACGGGGCAGCTGAGCAATCCTCTGGGTGCGAAGCTTCTCAAGAGCGCGGCGGTCGGCACGGGTACGGTTATCGGGCTCGACAGAGCCTATGCGCTGGAGATGATTTCGGCCTCAGATGTGGCTGTGGAGTATGACAGGCTCATTGACCGTCAGCTCGAGAGGGCGGCGATTACGAGCATTTCAGGCTTTTCGAAGCTCTATACCGAGGCGGCGAAGGTGCTCAACATTTAGTTTCTCGGTTTGCAAGGGAGGGTGAGCTTTTGGAAGAGATTATTAGCGAGGTTTTTGAGACGGCGAAAATGATGTTTCAGGGGCATTTGAGCTCCGACGCGGAGGAGCTTCTCCGCGAGATGTGCGCCGGGGCGGCACAGGAGCTTGCCGCGAGACTCAAGAAGGGCGTTTCAATTGAGGAGATTCGCGCGCAGTTTATAAGGGCGGCGGCGACTCTGGGTCTATCTAACCACATTAGGCTTCATAATTCAAGCGGAGATTTTTCGGGGTTTTCCGCCGGTAGCCTCAGAGTGGACGCGCGGGGAGCGCGGGAGGTTGACGCCAGCGCGAATTCGCTGCGCCGTCAGGCGGAGCTGATGCTCATGGGGCTGCTTTCCGACGGGGGCTTTGCCTTTCAGGCGGTGAAGGGATGAGCGCGGGCTTGTTTGGCGAGGTTTGGCGCTTTGCCGGAGCCTTGACGGTGTTCTCATTGGACGGCTCGGAAAGCCGTGAGTTTCGGGGCTTTTTAGAGCCGCTGAGCCTGACGCAGGAGCCGGAGTTTTCCCGCGAGAGACCCTTTGCGCTGCCACGGGAGAGGTTCAGGCTGATTTCGGAGCCGGGCGAGGATTTTTACGGCGGCTCGGCAATTAAAATAAGCCGCGGCGGGGAGATATATGAGCTTTTGACGGTGAAGCCGATTTATTTCGGCGAGACGGTTACGCACAGGGAGAGCGTTTTGCTGAGAACAGGCGAGGTGACGGCGGATGTTTGAGGAGATTTTAAGCGCGGCAATAGCCGCGCTGGCGCAGGGCGAAAATCGGGTTACGCGGGTCTTTCCCGCGGGCCCGACCGCCTTTGACGGAAGGCCGCTGGTGGTTGTGGGACTCGGCGGCAGTAAGCTTTTAAGCTCCGGACTCGGGGACTATATAGGGGTTCGGCGCGAGGACTCGGGGCTGGAGACTGAAGTTTACGGGCGACGGCTGGAGACAGAGCTTAGACTGACTGTTTATCTGCCGGAAAAGGATGCGGACGCAGCTCTGATTGAGAGCTGCGCGGGGGAGCTGGAGCTTCTAACGAGGAGCTTTCCCGCCGGACTGAGAGCTATTGAGTTTTCGCGGGGGGAAATTAGCCGCGACAGTGCTCTGCGGTGTTTTGTTTGTGAGTGCCTCGTGCGGTGCTCGGCTTATTTTGTAGCCGAGAGCAGGGACGAGGAGGAAGAATTTTTGAATTTTAAATTGAGAGGGGTGTTTGACAGTGCCGATTAATGTAAGACCGGGGGTCTATTCGAGCATTGATGTTAAAAGCGCCGCGCGCGGTCTTGCCGGAGGTAAGACGGTCGGCGTGGCGGCTCTTGCCGCTTCCGGCGCGGAACAGACGGCGGCGAGGATTTTGTCGCATGATCAGGCCAAGGAGCTTTTCGGCGAGGGAAGCAATCTTACGGAGCTGATACGCATTTTGTTTTTAAACGGCGCCTATGCCGTTCAGGCGGTTCCGATTGTTAAGGAGGAGGCGACGGTGCAGGATTATGCGGCGGCCTTTGAGACGCTTATAGAGCGGGAGGACGTTTCGATTATGCTCTGCGACAGCACGGCTTCTTCGGTGCACGCGGCGCTTCGCGAGGCGATTTTGGGTGCGGGCGAGAACAGCAAGTATCGCATTGGAATAATTGAGGGCACGGGGACGGTATCGGCGGTCTGCGCGGCGGCGGAGAGCCTTAACTGTGAGCGCATTGCGATGATTTATACGGCGCGGCGCGAGGAGCTCGAGAGCTTTGCTCAGACGGCGGCGGCTGTTGCCGGAGCGCTCTCGGCGCCGGGAGATCCGGCGCTGCCGATTAACGGGGCGGAGCTTTTCGGAACCGTAGGCGCGGCGAGAAGGTTTACCGACTCTGAGCTGATTGCGCTCGTGGACGCCGGGGTTACGCCGGTGGAGCTGGCGGGTGAAGCGGTAAGCGTGGTTCGCGGCCTGACAACGCGCACGAGTACGGGCGACCAGAGGGATGCTACCTGGCGGGAGCTGACGACGGTGCTTATTATAGACGAGGTTGTGCCCGCCGTTCGCGCGGCGCTTAGGGCGAGATTTCCGCGGGTTAAGAATACGACGCAGACGCGCGGGGCGATTCGCACGCTGACGACGATTACGCTTGAGAACTATCTCAAGCGCGAGATTATTGACAGCTACGGGGCGGTTTCCGCTCAGGCGGATGAGAACGATCCGACGGCCTGTATCGTCAGCTTTGACTTTACGCCGGCGCATGGGCTGAACTTTATTAGGCTCAGCGCGCAGATTACCGTTTAAGGAGGAAGAGGATGGGCGTTTTAGGATTTCCGACCAGCAGCGATATTTACATCGAGGCTGAGGGTAAGAAGGTTGCCGTGGTGCAGAGCTATACTGCCAGTGCCGTGCGTTCGGAGAGGGTTATTGAGGCCTTCGGCGAGAAGGAGCCGGTCGCGACGCTTGCAACACAGCTGAGTTATCGGCTGGAGCTGACGAGGCTCTATGCCACAGACGAGGCAATCAGCGACGGGATTAATTTCCACGAGCTGAGCGATTTTTCGCTGGTTATAGCCAAGCCCGACAGGCGGATTATTTACACGGGCTGTCAGTGGAGCAGTATTGTTGAGAGCGGGCAGCTAAGTCAGATGGTTGCCGAGCGCATTACGGTGATCTCCAGCCACAGGACGGAGATGGCCGTTTGACGGCCGATGAGCTTTTAGGCTCCCTGGAGGCTGTGCCGGGGGAGCGTTTAAGATGGAGGGTTTTGAGCCGCTTTGGTATTTTGCCGGGCTCAAAACGCTCTCGCGAGATTTCGGACGGTGACATTTTGCTCTGCGCGGCGCATATGGTTCTGGATTCGCGCCCGTCGGGGGCGAGAGCGAGGGTCGAGGCGGCGCAGAGCCTGAGCTTTGACGAGGAGAGATTTCGTGCGCTCTCGGGAGGAATAGATGAAGCTTGAGGAGATTTTGAGCTCTCTTGATGAGCAGGCCGCCTCGGCACTGGCAAAGCAGCTTTTGGAGAGGCTGGATGAGGCGGCGTCGGCTGCGCAGAGCGAAGATGAGGGGTCTGTGCGCGGCGGAGAGGGAAGCTTTGTTTGGCAGACGGGCTTTGATGCCGGGGTGAGAGCCGGAGCAGCGACGGGATTTGCTCAAGGTTCGGGGGCGACGCCGGAGCGCCTCGGCGAGGCTTTTCCGTTTATGAACGCGGGGCACAGGGAGTTTTACCCCAATATCGTTACGCCTTCGGGTGAGGCGAGAGCTGTTCTGGGAGCGGATGTGAGGCAGGAGCCCTCCGGCGCCGGAATTGAGGCGGCGGGAAGCGCCGCCTCCGGCGGGAGGAGCCCTTCGGGTTTAGGAGGGCTCTCGGAGATGTCGGGGGGCTTAGGTCTCAGACCCGACATAGGCGCGGCGGCGGAGGACTCGGGCCGGGGCGGATATTATGAGCTGTTTGAGGCGCAAACGGGCTCCATGGCGGCAGCTTCGGATTCGGAGCTGACGGAGCGGCTCTCGGAGAGCGTCAAACGGGACGCGAGGCGGTATGATACGCCTTATGACAGGTATTGAGGAGAGGGACAATGATTCTTGCGCCTATGAGATATGGGGATTATGTTTGGCCGCATAATCCCCGCGTATATGAGATTATTTACAAACGCAGCATTGTCTGCAACAAGGTGCCGGGCGGGACATATACGCTGACGGATCTGGGCCGGCAGCAGAGGGTTTTGAGAGGCGAGGGCGAATTTGCGGGGCAGGGCGCTTATGACGAGTTTAAGAAGCTTGCCTGTATGTTTTATATAACCGAGCCGCTCACGCTTATTCATCCGATTTGGCAGAATGCGCCTGCCTGGCTCGTGTATCTGAGGCTGAGGCAGGAGCCGCGCGAGGACTATGTTGCCTATGAGTTTGAGTTTTGGGAGTGCTTTAACGGCTATGAGCTCAAGGCTAGGGAGATTACTCCGCCGCCGGAGGAGGTAAATGCGCCGGCGGTGAGGCTCACGCACACTGTTAAGTGGGGCGACACGCTCTGGGGGATTGCGACGAAGAACGGCCTGACGCTTGAGGAGCTTTTTGCCCTAAACGGCCAGCTTCGGAACATGAACCTAATTTATCCGGGGGATATTATCTATTTGAATTGAGGGCAGTTATGCAGACTTTTTTGACGACGCACTCGGGGGCGAGGTTTGAGCTTCCGACGCTTCTTAGCTGGAGCTTTTCCTATGGAGACAGCCTGCCCTGCGACGCCTTTGAGGTGAGCTTTGTATATGACGCTTCCATGTATGAGATGCTGCTCGGTGCGGTGCGGTTTTCGGCGGTGTTTGAGGGTGAGACGGTGTTTTCCGGAGTTGTTGACGAGTTTGTGGTCTCGCTCGGCGAGAAGGGAAAGCTCGTTACGGTTTGCGGGCGGAGCTTAGCGGCACTGCTGCTCGACAATGAGGCCGAGGCGGCGGAGCTCTATGGGGCGGGGCTGGACTATATTTTGGAGAAGTATGTCTATCCCTTCGGCGTGAAGGAAGTTCGCAAGAACGTTTCTCCGCCGCCGAGGCAGCTGGTCGTGGCAAGCGGCTCGAGCTGCTGGAAGGTGCTGGAGGAGTTTTTGTGGCTCGGCTGCGGGCAGGCGCCGCGCTTTTCGCCGGACGGGGTTCTGGTTTTGGGAGCGGAAGAGGGCCGGCGCTTTGAGATTGATAAGAATACGGCGGTTTTTGAGCAGGTTCTCAAAAGTAACCGCTATGGGGTTATATCCTCGGTGCTGGTCAAGAACAAGGTGCTCGGCGCGAGTACGCTCGTTGAGAACAGAGAGTTTTTGGATAGGGGCGGCTCGTGCAGGCGGGTTTTGAACGTGCCGCGCTATACTCGCTATGACGCGATGCGCTCTACCGCGGACTATCAGATTAAGGCATCAAAGAAAGAGGAGTTTTCGCTCTCGCTGACGGTTTCGGGGCAGTTTGCCGCCTTTCCGGGGGACGTCATTGAGCTGCGGGAGAGCGGCACGGGAGTGAGCGGGGCCTTTGTTGTAGGCAGGACGCGGGTTTTTGCCACGGCGGAGAAGATGGGTACTGAGATTGTTTTGACCGGGAGGGAAGGCTGATGTGGCTGGCAAGGCAGGCCGCCGGAGGCGGTGTTGCGGGAGGCAGTGAGAGCTTTCCGGGCGTCGTTTCGGTGGGCGGAGCAAGACCTGCCGTCGTGACGGACGGCGAGGCGCGCGAGACGCAGCTGCTGCGAACGGGCGGCGCGGTTTATATTCCCCGCGTGGGCGATGAGGTACTGCTCGAGCACACCGGCGAGGGCGAGAGCGTTGTTTTGGGCGCGCTGGACCTTGAGCTGCCCGGCTCTCTTAACGAGGGGGATATTTATATCTGTGCCGGAGGCGGCGCGATACAAATTAAAAGCGGCGGGGGCATTTCACTTTCGGGCTCTATTACGGTTGAGGGGGCTCTGAGCGTGAGCGGAGCTCTTAGCGTGAGCGGCGGACTGACTGTGAGCGGCGAGGCTCAGGTTGGCAGCCTCGTTGTCGGCGGAGCGGCATATAAGCCCTGTATGTGTATGTAAGGGGAGGACTTTGACTTGGAACTGAAACTGGAAAACGGCTCTTATGTGCCCGGAGGTGCGAGGGGCTTAGAGCAGGTGGACGGGGCAGAAGAGCTTTTGCAGAGGATTGAGATGAAGCTCAGGACGAAGAGAGGCAGCTTTTATCCGCTTCCGGAGTATGGAAGCAGGCTCTATACGCTCCACTCGATCAAGCCCTCTCTTCGGGAGAACGCTGCCAAGCAGTTTATTCTTGAGGCGCTTGCCGACGAGCCGCAGCTTGCGTTGGAGTCGCTTGATCTGGGCACAAAAGGGGACGGCGAGATGAGGCTGGACGCGGTATTTTCATATGACGGGGAGAGACTCTCCGTGAGCACGGGGGTTTGATATATTATGAGGATTGAAGAGATTTATCAGAGCATGAAGAGTGCTGTTGAGGGTGCTTCGGGCGTATATTTGAGTCCCGGAGGCGACATGGCGCTCAGGCTATATGCGGCGGCGGCAGAGCTTTCTTCGCTCTGGGCGCAGGTTGACTGGCTTAGAAAACAGAGCTTTCCGCAGACGGCGACCGGGGAAGAGCTGGATAAGCACGCGAGGCTTCGCGCGTTGGAGAGGCTTTCGGGTAAGCCGGCGACGGGCTTTATTCGCTTTGAGGCGGACGGCGCACGGGAAAACGAAGTTTCAGTTCCGAAGGGCACGGTTTGCCGGACGGCGGCGGGTCTGGAATTTGAGACAAGCGTCGAGGGGCTTATTGCGGCGGGGGAGAGCTTTACGCTTGTTCCCGCTGCGGCGCGGCTCAAGGGCACGGCGGGTAATGTCCCCGCGGGGGCGATTTATCAGATGACGCTTGCGCCGACGGGAGTTTCGCGCTGCTCTAATCCACAGGCCTTTTCCGGCGGGACGGATGAGGAGAGCGACGAGGAGCTGCGCGGACGGGTGCTCGCGAGCTTTTTGAGGCTTCCGAACGGCTCTAACTGCGCCTATTACGAGGCGGAGGCTCTGAACACCGAGGGGGTCGGGGCAGTTAAGGTTTTGCCTAAGCGGCGCGGCATCGGCACGGTGGATTTGATAGTGGCGTCTGACGCCGGTCAGCCGGAGCCGGAGGTCATAAGCCGTTTGCAGGAGAAATTTGAAGCGGAGAGAGAAATCTGCGTGGATGTTTTGGTCGCGGCGCCCGTAAACGTGCCGGTTGATGTGTCGGTGGCGGTGAAGTGCGCCGAGGGGTTTCAGACGGCGAAGGTGGTCTCCGAGGTCAAGGCGGCGCTTGAGGCGATGTTCAGCGGGCAGCTTTTGGGCAGAACCCTGTATCGGGCGAAGATCGGCAACACGGTTTATTCGATTCCGGGGGTCGAGAACTATACTCTGACGGAGCCCTCGCAGGACGTTCCGATTGAGGGCGGCGAGCTTCCCTCGGCGGGGACGATTACAGTTACGGGGAGCTGAACGGTATGGCGTATTTTGAGTATTTAAAGGAGCTTCTCGCTCCGACGGGGCTCTATGAATTGGAGCTTGGCGTGGGCGCTGCGGAGCTCATGGCCTTGGGGCAGCAGCTGGATTTGATTTTTGAGAGTCTGGAGGAATTTAACCTCGAGAAGCTTCCGACGACGGCACAGGGCTATGGGCTGGCTTCAATCGAGCAGCTTCTTCCATCGGTTCCGCTCTATGACACGCCGGAGGACAGGCGGCGCGCTCTTGCAGCGATGCTGAGGATAAGAGGCGGCTATTTCAGCTTGCAGGCCCTGCGCGATACGCTAATCGGCTGCGGCGTCGATACGATTGTTAACGAGAGCGAAACGCCCATGAGCGTTGAGGTGAGCTTTCCCGGTACGCGCGGCGTTCCCGATGAGATTGAGGGGCTGAGGCAGAAGGTTGAGCAGATTTTGCCCTGTCATCTGGCTGTCATATATGCCTTTGCGTATTTGCTCTGGGCAAGGCTGCACGAGGTCTTTGGCAGCTGGGTGCAGCTTGAGAGCAGCTGCGCAAATTGGAAGGAGCTGGAAGCTTATGAATGAGTGGACGATTGTGACGGCACTTGTTACGCTGGTGGGGCTTGGAGCCGCGATTGTTAAGCCGCTCATCAGCCTGAACAGTGTGATTACGCGGCTGACTGAGCTCATGGGGGCTCTGGAGGCGGATTTGTCGGAGCTGACGCAGCGAAACGGCGAGGCGCACTTGAGAATATGGGACAAGCTTGAGGAGCACGGCGGGGAGCTTAACACGCACGAGCTGAGGCTGGCACTGATTGAGAGACCCCGTTAGTGAACAATGAACAATGAACATTGAACGATGAACAGTGAACAGTTGATGTATCGCTTTGCGATTAGTATAAAAAGCTGTAGCAATCTAGCGATTGCTACAGCTCGTGGATAGATATTCTTATGCTCTAACTTAGAAGCCCTGGGCTATCATGGCGTCCGCGACCTTTACGAAGCCGGCGACGTTTGCGCCTACAACAAGGTTTCCGGGGCGGCCGACATATTCGGCGGCTTCTATGGAATTATGGAAGATGGTTTCCATTATCTCCTTGAGGCGGGCGTCGACCTGCTCGAAGGTCCAAGCCTTGCGCTCACTGTTTTGGCTCATTTCAAGGCCGCTGGTGGCGACGCCGCCGGCGTTGGCGGCCTTTGCCGGTCCGAAGAGCACGCCGGCGTCAAGGAAGGCCTGGGTTGCCTCGAGCGTGCAGGGCATATTCGCGCCCTCGGCAACGGCGATGCAGCCGTTTGCGATGAGGGTTTTCGCGGCGGCCTCGTCCAGCTCGTTCTGAGTTGCGCTGGGCAGGGCGATGTCGCACTTGATGTTCCAGATTCCTTCGCAGCCCTCGTGGTAAGTGGCTGAGGGAACCTTCTTGAGATATTCGTTTATGCGGCCGCGGCGGACGAGCTTAATGTCCTTGACGACGTCGAGATTTATGCCGTCGGGGTCATAGATGTAACCATTGGAGTCGCTGAGCGCGACGACCTTTGCACCGAGCTCGGTTGCCTTTTCGGTGGCGAAGATCGCGACGTTTCCGCTTCCGGAGATTACAACGGTTTTGCCGTCGAAGCTTTCTTCTTTAAGGCACTTGAGCATCTCCTGGGTGAAGTAGCACAGGCCGTAACCCGTTGCTTCAGTGCGCACGAGGCTGCCGCCGAAGGAGAGAGCTTTTCCGGTGAGAACGCCTTCCCAGGTGTCATTGATACGCTTATATTGACCGAACATATAGCCGATTTCGCGGCCGCCGACGCCGATGTCTCCGGCGGGGACGTCAGTGTGCTGGCCGATGTGACGCTGAAGCTCGGTTATGAAGCTCTGGCAGAAGCGGCGAACCTCGGCGTCCGATTTGCCCTTGGGGTCAAAATCGGAGCCGCCCTTCGCTCCGCCCATGGGGAGCGTCGTGAGGCTGTTTTTAAGAATCTGCTCGAAGCCAAGGAACTTTACGACGGAGGCTGTGACGGTCGGGTGCAGACGCAGACCGCCCTTATAGGGCCCGATTGCGGAATTGAACTGTACGCGGAAGCCACGATTTATGTGCAGCTTTCCATTGTCGTCATACCAAGGAACGCGGAAGGAAATCAGACGCTCCGGCTCCACAAAGGCTTCGATTACGCCGCTGGATATGTAGATCGGATCCTTCTCTACGAGCGGCTCGAGGCTGTCGAGAACCTCGGACACGGCCTGAAGGAACTCCGGCTGGCTGGGGTTGCGCTTTTGCACGGTTTCAAACACAGATTTCAGATACTCATTCTTTAACATTGTGCGCTCCTTGTAAGTTTTGGCTCCTTGCCGGGGCAAGGGCGGCAATTGTGGGGGCGGCGCGGTCATCAGCCCCCCAGTGTTATATTAAACTTTTGCGAAAGAAGTTGCAAGAGTTAGGAGAGCAGAAATTAGGTTTATTTGGTGGGAAGTTTTGGGAGTTTTGTACAGAAGCGGCGGGGGACGGGGGACGAAGGACGGGGGACGGGGGACGAGGGACGGAGGACGAGGGATTAGTGAACAGTGAACAGTGAACAGTGAACAATACGGCGTGTTTCACTTCGTGCAACACGCCGTGGTGGGGGAAGGTGGATTCGAACCACCGAAGTCGTTGACAACAGATTTACAGTCTGCCCCCTTTGGCCACTCGGGAATTCCCCCATATTAAATTGTATCGGCATGAGCCCGTCCGCTTAGCCCGGAAATGGAGCTGGTGGACGGATTTGAACCCCCGACCTGCTGATTACAAATCAGCTGCTCTACCGACTGAGCTACACCAGCAAATCGTCAGCGGAACTTATATTAGCAAATTAGCTCCGTTTTGTCAACAGTTAATTTGATTCATAGGAGGAAATTGTGTCATGGCTGAATTAATTGACCTAGCGGTTGAATACAGAGCCAGCGGGGAGAGATGCAAGAGTGTCCTCAGACAGCTGAAAAGCAGGCTGAAAAACGGGCAGTTGCGCTCGGAGGAGGAGCTTGAGCTGAGGCGCAGGATTACGCTTGTTACGGCGATGGCCAGAGAATGCCTGGCGACAGCTAATTATCTGAGAAGGTATCACGAGAGGAGACAAAGCAATGAATGAGACAGTTGAAACGCTTGAGCTAAGGGCGATTAACGAATATGTTGACCTTTTGGATATGGGTGGCAGCGCGGCGGATCGTATTCGGCGCGTAGTAGACGAGGAGCTGACAGAGCGGCAGCGGCAGATGGTGGAGATGTATTACATAAGGCAGATGACTATGCCGGAGATTGCAGGCGAGTTGGGTATTTGCCCCTCGTCCGTGAGCCGCACCATAATGCGCGGGAAGAGAAGGATTCAGAAATACATTAGATATAATGGCAGATATAATGGTCGCACCACGGTGCAGAGCTAGAGTAGCCGCTTCTGAGGAAGCGGCAGAGACGTCCACCGCACGGCGGCGGGACGAGGTTAGCTGTCGCTGAGGCGACAGCCCAGACGCGGCGTTGCCACGCCGGGGCGTCCTGCGCGGACGGCGCAAAAGGGAAGCTTTCTTTCTGCGGAATGTACCGCACCAGATATAGCGGACATGCACAAAAGGGGAACCCGAAGTAGGGAATATGAAATTAGATGGAGAGGCGTCGCGCCAGCGGTGCTTCTCCAGTTTTTAGCTGGATGCGCTC
>JAISHS010000001.1 GCA_031262405.1 Oscillospiraceae bacterium
CTCGGCAACTCCGGGAAAAACGGAGGTCCTCCGGGAGATTTGCTCGTTATCGTCGGCGTGCGCGACCACCAGTTTTTCCGGCGCAGCGGCTCGAACGTGCTGTACGACACGACCATCAGCTTCGCTCAGGCGGCGCTCGGTGCAGAGCTTGAAACCCCGACGCTGGAGGGCAAGGTCAAACTCACCGTGCCGGAGGGCACCCAGACCGGAACGGTGTTTCGTCTGCGCGGGAAGGGCTTTCCGAGTCTGCGCGGGGGCAGAGCCGGCGACGAGCTGGTTACGGTGAATATACTTACGCCCAAGAACCTTTCGGCGGAGCAAAAAGACCTCCTACGCCGCTTCGCGGAAGTCTCCGGCGAAAAGCCGCCGGAGCGGGACAAGAAAAAAAAGAAGAAATGAAAAATTTCTTCTTGCATTTGGTAAATACATCTGCTATTATTATAAAGCTGTTCTTTAGGGGCGGGGTTTTGTTGCCCGGGAATTAGTCTTTTTACAGGAGGTGCAGAGAAGATGGCAAAGTGTGATGTTTGCGGCAAGGGCGTGTCCTTCGGCATAAAAGTCAGCCATTCACACAGACGCTCCAACCGTACATGGAAGCCTAACGTCAAGCGCGTTAAGGTCGTCATGGACGGCACACCGAAGCATGTCTATGTTTGCACCCGTTGCCTTCGCAGCGGAAAAGTAACCCGCGCGGTGTAGGCTTGAAACGGTAAATCAGCCCTCGCTTCGAAAGAAGCGGGGGCTTTTTGCCGTTTCAAAAATAATAAATAATAGATAAAAGATAAAAGCCGTTATATATAAATCTGTCGCCTCTGTCGCCTCCGGCGACATTATTATTTATTATCTATTATTTTTTTTTTTGCGTTTGTTTTAAGTCGAAGCTTCGCGGTTATTTGATAATCAACGCGGTATACTAGGAATACTCCAAAAAGAAAGGACAAACGCAATGAATCCCTTTAATGAAAGACCCCGCGCCGAGGACACTTTTTTCATGGACTGGAAAGAGCTTTATCCCGAGCCTTACGACAAAAACACGACAGACCCATATACCAAGACGCGTATTATACTCATGAACGGCGCGGAATTTGAGGCCAACTGGTTCTCGCACCAGTTCCACCGCCACTGCGCGGACAATGAGCTTCGCCGGACTCTCGCCGTATCCCGCCGTGCGGAGAAGCAACAGCAGATGCACCTTGCCTGTCTCAAGCCGCTGAATGAAAACCTGCTCGAGACCACTATAAGCTATGAGCAGCTGGCCGTTGACCTCACCGCAATTCTCGCCCAGCGCGAGACAGACCCCTATGTCATCGCGACGCTCAACTTCGCCCTGCTGGAGGATTTCGACCACCTCTACCGCTATGCCGATCTCATGGAGCTGGAGCAGGGGCTCAAAGCCGAAAAGCTCGTCGGCGGCTACACGGAGATTATGCCCGGCCGCCCGACAATCAGCGAGCACCGCCACCCGCTCGACTGCGTCGGCTACCACTGCGATTTCACCGTCGCGCCGCTGGCCACAAGGCTTCACACGAGCATAATAACCGCCGCCGAGCAGCAGACCATGAACTTTTATATGAATATCGCGGGCTTTTACGGCTCCGACCGAGGCCGCGCGCTCTATCAGGAGATAGGGCTTATCGAGGAGCAGCACGTCAGCGAATACGGCTCGCTGCTCGACCCGAACGCCACTTGGCTTGAGAATCTGCTGCTGCACGAATACACCGAGTGCTTCCTCTACTACTCCTGCTATGAGGACGAGACCGATCCGAGGATCAAGAAAATTTGGGAGCGCCACTTCATGCAGGAGGTTGCGCACCTGCACATCGCGGAAAAGCTGCTGAAGGACTATGAGAAGAAGGAAGCGTCTCAGGTCATCCCCGACGGGGAGTTTCCGGAGCTGCTGCGCTTTTCGCCGCAGAAGGACTATGTGCGCACAGTCCTGCAGAACACCGTTCACAACAGTGCTCTTCGCGAGGGCTTTGTCCCCGTCTCCGAGCTTCCGGAGGACGCCGACTTCTTCACCTATCAGCGTCGGGTGAACTCAAACGAGGAGTCGGTGCCCAGCCACAGGGTAGTTGCGGACACCATAGCCGAAAAGACGCGTGACTATCGCTTTGAAATCGCGGAGAGCCCCGTCCCCTGCCTGCGCGATTATAAGAAAGACAACACGAAGTTGGGCAGAGAATAGATAATAGATAGCAACCGCCGTCATTCCGTGCGACTGCCCCGTCATTCCGTGCGACTCCGCCGTCATTCCGTGCTTGACACGGAATCCCCCACGGCTACGGTATATATTGAGTCGCGCGAGCGCGACACTATCAAAAAAAGCCCCCGCGGGGGCTTTTTTTACTCGGCTTCGAACAGTTCCTTGGCGGCGCCGCAGATGGGGCAGACCCAGTCGTCCGGCAGATCCTCAAAGGCCGTTCCTTGAGCAATCCCGCCGTCGGTGTCTCCCTCTTCGGGATCATAGACATATCCGCAGAGTGCGCATACATACTTTTGCATAACAGCTCTCCTCCCTAAGGTTTCTTTACTGACTTCATCCTGCTTGGCCTTGAGCTTTGCGGCTTGATACATGGCTTTCAGCTGTGGAATTTCATAGGAAGCGTGATATGTACGATTCATAATCTTGACAAGCGTGCGCCACTCCCAGCCGTTTTGCTCGAGCAAACGGACAAGCAATTCTTCGGGGGTCTCCATTACGTTCAGAGTTTCCATCTTAACCTCCCCGGTACTGAGTGTATTCTACCACAGTATACCACAAATTTCAAAGCGAAAAATCACAAATTGTGTCAAAATATGACAGACCGTAAAAAATCAGATAAGAGATAAGAGATATTAGATAATAGATGTTTTTTAAAGAGTCGCGCAAAGCGCGACATACATTATAAATCCTCTGCGTCGGTGTGAACCGACGCGGAGGGTTAACTTTTTTCTGGGCGCAGTTGCACTAAAACTGTAACATTTATGTCAGATGGGAGGTATGGGTGAGAAGACTTTGAGAGAGAGGTAAAGAAATTGGAGAATTATGGATATGTCAGAGTTTCAAGCACAGACCAAAATGAGGACAGACAGATGGTGGCGATGGGTCAGGTTCCGCTTGTGTCTACTAAAATTTATGTAGACAAACAGTCCGGCAAGGATTTTGAGCGTCCTGCCTATCGGGAGCTGGTGAGACGGCTACGGCAGGGAGACTTGCTCTACATTCAGAGCATTGACAGGCTCGGGCGGAACTATGAGGAGATTCAAAAAGAGTGGCGGATTTTGACCAAGGAAAAGGGAATTGACATAGCGGTGCTGGATATGCCGCTCTTGGACACGCGCAACGGGAAGGATCTGATGGGAACCTTTATTGCTGATTTGGTTCTGCAAATCCTGTCTTTTGTGGCGCAGAGCGAACGGGAGAACATACATAAGCGGCAGGCGGAGGGGATAGCTGCGGCGAAGGCCAAGGGGGTGCGCTTTGGCAGACCGACTAAAGACGCGCCGGAAAACTTCGCGGTGCTGGTACGCCGCTGGGAGAAAAAGGAGCTTCCAATGGCGGAGCTCCTCCGCGCCTGTAGTATGAGCGAAGCGACGTTCTATAGGAGGTTGAGGGAACGGAGAGTAAAGTGAGGACTATCAAAAGGTGTACTTTTTGATAGTCCAATTTACAACCCCATTATATAGCAAAATTCACCATTGTCAAATGGTTTTTGAACTTTTTCATGGCTGCATTTAGTAATTATCACTAAACAAGTGCAGTAATTGTACTTTATCAAAAGGTACACTTTTTGATAAAACTGAAATGGAGGGCGACAATGAATAAAGCAGTTACAGTATTACTAGCAGCAGTGGTTACCCTTATGCTATCTGCATGTGGAATTACAACATCTGGAGAGCACCAGTTTCTGGGCACATGGGCTGCCGTAAGTGTCGAGAAAGATGGTTCAGTGTTCACAATTGATGAGCTTGAAGCAATGGGAGACAACAGCATAAGCGATTTTAGTATCGTTGTCAAAGAGGGCGGCAAGGCTTATGTTAGTGCGGAAGGTCAAAGCGCTATGGTTGACTGGTCAACTAAAGATGGAGGTATTACGTTAGGGGTACAAGATTGCACGTTCAACGATGGCAAACTATGTGTCGAGAATAACGGCGTTAAGATATATTTAGAAAAGGTGTCTGATAGTCAAGTCATAACTTCTGCCTCTGAAAACACCGATGAAACCAGTACATCTCCGGCACCTACTGATGATTTAGGCGGTGTCGAAGGCTCAGAAAATGATACTGACCTTACACAAGACGGAGAAGCAAACGTGGATTTTTCTCCTCAAGATGTGTCCGACGAGACAATTAAATCAATAGAGACATACAACGACTATCTCGCAATGTTCCAAAAGATAGTTGATGACTACCTCACAAATTATGAGGACGCCATAAAAGGAACAATACTGTATGATGAGGCGACCTTTGCGAATATGAAGATACAATATGCCGACGCAGTTGAACAGCAAAAGGAAATCTACGGCATTTTGGGGAATGCGCCGATAATAGGAAAAGACGAATTAGTTGAGTATCTCATAGACTTTCGTGACAACCTAAAAGAGTCTACAGATACTTTGAAACAATCAATGAGCGGGTTATATTGAACTGTCCGATGAATGATGAACCGTAAATAGATATAGTGTCGCGCACAAGCGCGATAGGAAGAAAGAAGCTGCTCCAGCACAGGAGCAGCTTCTTTATCAATACAGAAGACAGAGGCGAGAGGACAGAAGACAGAGGCGGTAGCCGTGGGGGATTCCGTGTCAAGCACGGAATGACGGCGGTTGCCTGCAGTGACGGACGCACGGAATGACGGGGGGATTGCGGGTCGAGCACGCAATGACGGGGGTGCTTTCGCTCCCCTATCGCCTACTCCACTGTACCATCATACCTTTCGAGGCCGGTCTCGTAAAGGGCATAACCTAGGACGCTTTGCAACTGCTTGAATTTGCAGTTGATAGGTTCATTCATCTGTATGAGTAAAGGGTTGAGCCGGATCAGTGACAATTCCTTCCGACAAATTATCATTGATGGATATTTCACTAAAACTATGTACGGTTTCCTCACCTGTCACCGGATCATATTCAAAATAAATCTCAGATTGATTGTGATCTGTTTCATTTGAAAGCATTACCGATGGCAATGGAACCGGAAGAGCATTTTCGTAGATGTTATTCAATATATCCGACACAATTTCCGGGTCTGCGCCAGTAAGAAACAGGTTCATTTCATCTTGCGTAAAATCATCCGGAATATGGCCATTTGCGTTTTCCAGACGTTCAATCAATGAATTTATTTCTTCAGAAGTTGACTCTTGTGTATCTATAGAAAGCCCAAATGCCGAAGAACTCACTGTCATCATCAGCACTATAACACAGATCAGCAAAAACTTGCGCACAGTACCTCACCCTCCCTTTCACTGTCAATACTACTCCGCCAGATTCCTACTTTTCCTCATAATACCACCATTTGCCCTTCATAACAACTAAATTTGGTTGCAATTTAGTTACATTTTCCGCAAATTATGTCACAAACGCTGTAACTTATGTTTAGTAATTATAAAGAGCCGCGCTTAAATGACGGGGGTTGACTTCTTCGTCCATATCTATTATCTAATATCTATTATCTATTATCTGAAAACTACGTTTTCTCCTCCCAGCCATGAGTTCAGCTCATTGAGCAGGGCGGGGTGAACCCAGCAGCTTCCGGCGAGGCGTTTGCCTTCGTCCTCAATATAGATTATCACGCGGCTGCCGCCCTCGAACATAAACAGCAGCTTGCGCAGCCGCTCGAGCGTTTGCGCGTCACGCGTGGGGAGCCGAATCCAGAGCTTTCGCCCGTCGAGCGAGGGCGCGACGGTCTCGGGCTGCGGGGAGGCGTCCTCTATGGGGCGAAGGGTCTCGAGCATGAGCTGAGGCTCCTTTTCATCGCGCGCTGAAATCTTGCCCATTACGACGACCGGCGCGCCCTCTTTGATGTACCCGCCGGAGACGTCCAGCACCCGCTGGAAGGCGATGGTCTCAATCGTGCCCGTCGTGTCCTCCAGCTGGATATAGCTCATGAGGCTGCCGTTTTTCGTGGTCTTGGTCTTGCTCGACTCTATGACTCCCGCGACGGTGACGAGCTGGCCGTCGGTGTATGCCGTGGGGCCGCCCTCCTGCGCGAAATCGGCGGTAACAGAGCCGATGGCGACTGCGCCCGCGCGCCTGACCGCTTCGCGGTGCTCGTCCATGGGGTGGCCGGAGAGATATAGCCCCGTGGTCTCCTTCTCCATAGCCATAATGTCCCGCGCGGAAAACTCGCTCAGCTCGGGAATCTTCACCGTCTCGGGCGCGGCACTCTCGCCGCCGGAGAAAAGATCGAGCTGTCCCTGCACATTTTTCCGCGCGTCGCCGGAGATGCCGTCGATAATAATCCCCGCGACGCTCATCAGTGCGCGGCGCGTGTGCCCAAGGCTATCGAATGCCCCCGCGCGTATTAAACTCTCCGCGGCGCGGCGGTTCAGCTCGCGCCCGTGAAGCCTTCGGCAGAAGTCCTCATAGGAGGAAAACGCCCCTCCCGCGCGCCGCTCGGCCTCGAGCGCAGCTATGAAGCCGCGGCCTATGTTCTTTATCGCCACCAGTCCGAAGCGGATATTCTCGCCCGAGACGGTAAAGTCCGCCTCCGACTCGTTGACGTCCGGCGGGAGCAGCTTTATTCCAAGCTCCTTGCACTCGCCGATGTACTCGGCGACCTTTCCCGTGCTGTCGAGCACCGACGAGAGCAGCGCCGCCATATACTCGCGCGGGTAGTGGCGCTTCATGTAAGCGGTGCGGTAGGATACGATGGCGTAGCTGACGGCGTGCGCCTTGTTGAAGGCGTAGTTGGCAAAGTCGAGAATCTCGTCGTAGACGCTGCCCGCGATTTTTTCGGGTACGCCGCCCGCGATAGCGCCCGCGATGCCCCGCTCCGGGTCGCCGTAGATGAAGGCGGCGCGCTCTTTTTTTATCTCCTTTTCCTTCTTCTTGGACATGGCGCGGCGGATTAAGTCCGCCTGTCCGAGGGAAAAGCCGGCTAAGCGCCGGAAAATCTCGATAACCTGTTCCTGATAGACAATGCAGCCGTAGGTGACTTCCAAAATCGGGCGAAGGCTCTCGTGCTTATAGGTGACCTTCTCCGGCGCGGCGCTGCACGCCAGAAAGCGCGGAATGCTGTCCATCGGGCCGGGGCGGTAGAGCGCGATTACGGCGGTTATGTCCTCGATTGAGCGGGGTTTGAGACCGACGCAGACCCCTGTCATGCCCGTGCTCTCGAGCTGAAACACGCCGGAGGTCTTCCCCTGCGAGATCATCTCGAAGGTCGCTTTGTCGTCGTCGGGGGCTTTTTCAATGTCAAAGTCCGGCTCGCGCTTGCGGACAAGCTCCTGCGCCTTGGCAAGCACGGTTAAGTTGCGCAGACCGAGAAAGTCCATCTTGAGCAGCCCCAGCTCCTCTAGGGTGCCCATCGGATACTGCGTTACGATCGACTCGTCGTTTTTTGCCAGTGGGACATATTCATAGACGGGTCTGCCGGTTATGACGACGCCCGCCGCGTGGGTGGAAGCGTGGCGCGGCATACCCTCCAGCGCCCTTGCCGTGTCTATGAGGTTTCTAATGCGCTCGTCGTTATCGTACATCTCGCGCAGCGGCTTTGAGAGGCGCAGCGCCTCATTGATCGTCATGTTCAGCGAGAAGGGCACCTGCTTTGCCACGGCGTCGCACTCGGCATAGGTTAAAGCCAGCACGCGCCCGACGTCGCGCAGCGCAAGCCGCGCCGCCATAGTTCCGAAGGTGACGATTTGGGCGACGTGGTCGAAGCCGTATTTGCGGTTGACGTAGTCGATAACCTCGCCGCGCCGCTCCACGCAGAAGTCGATGTCGATATCCGGCATGGAGACCCGCTCGGGGTTCAGGAACCGCTCGAAAAACAGCCCGTATTTTATGGGGTCGACGTCGGTTATGTTGAGGCAGTAGGAGACCAGAGACCCCGCCGCGCTCCCGCGCCCGGGTCCGACGGGAATGCCGCTACCCTTCGCGAAGGCGATGAAGTCCGAGACGATGAGGAAATAGTCGGTGAAGCCCATCTTCTCTATGAGCGCCAGCTCATAGTCGAGCTGTGCGCGGAGCTTGTCCAAGTCAGCGCGCCCCGACGGATAGCGCAGCGAAAAGCCTGCGTCGCAGAGCTTGCGAAGGTATTCGAGGCTATTTTTCTCCGACTCCGGCAGGGGGAAGCGCGGAAGGTGATAGTGCCCGAATTCGAAGTCAAAGCTGCACTTTTCGGCGATTAGCGCGGTGTTCGAGATTGCCTCGTCGCACTCGGGAAATTCAGAGAAGAGCGAGCGCATCTCCTCCTCGGTTTTTAAGTAAAACTCGCTGCCCTCAAAGCGCAGCCTGTCCGGCTCGTCCAGCGTCTTTGCCATCTGAACGCACATGAGCACGTCCTGATTTCGCGCTTCCTCCCGACGCAGATAGTGCGCGTCGTTCGTTGCGGCAAGCGGGATGCCAGTCTCGCGGTGCAGGCGAATTAGCCCCTGAGTAGCCTTGACCTCGTCAGAGAGCCCGTGCGACTGGAGCTCCAAATAGAAATTCCCCTCGCCGAAGGCGGAGTTTAAGTCCAGCGCGAGAGCCTTTGCCCCTAAGTAATCGTCATTTATGATGCGCTGCTGAATCTCCCCCGCGACGCAGCCGGAGAGACAAATTAGCCCCTCGGAGTGCTGCTTTAGCAGCCCCCAGTCGATGCGGGGCTTGATATAGAAGCCCTCCAGAAAGCCCATGCTCACGAGGTAGCAGAGATTGCGATAGCCCGTTTCGTTTTTGCAGAGCAAGATGAGGTGGGAGTAATTGGAGTCCGCGCCGTAGTCCTTGTCAGCGCGGCCGCGGGGCGCGACATAGACCTCGCAGCCGATAATGGGCTTTATTCCGGCGGCGCGCGCCGCCTTGTAAAAGGCCACCGCGCCGTACATAACGCCGTGGTCGGTTATGGCAAGAGAGCTTTGTCCGAGACTTTTTGCGTACTCGGCCAGCTCCCCAACGCGGCAAGCCCCGTCGAGGAGGGAAAATTCACTATGAACATGTAAGTGCGCGAATGCCATGTAATCTGTCCTCCCGTCATTGCGGGCTTGACCCGCAATCCCCCCGTAATATGAGGAGACTGCGTAGCCGTAGGGGATTCCGGGTCAAACCCGGAATGACGGCGGCTGCGCCGCCGCCTTATCTTTTATCTGTTATCTGCCTCATCCGATGGCTCATACAACTCTTACTTACCGGAGGGTTTGCCATGGCCGCGAGCTCCGAGAGGCTGGATTCGGGGTTGCCCAGGCGCAGCTGCGCCGCCTCGCGCAGCTTCTCAGGGAGAGCGTCGAGCTTACCTGCAAGAGCGAGCTTTTCTATCGCGTCGAGCTGCTCCTGCGACGCGGAGACAATCTTGTCGGCGTTCGCGCTGTCGCAATTGACGCGGCGGTTAATCGTGTTGCGCATATCCTTTTCCACCTTCGCGGACATGATTTTCATCGCCGCAACGGGCGCGCCGATGGTCGTCAAAAAGTCCTCAATGGCTCCGGACTGCTTGAAATAGGTGATGTAATTGCCGCTCCGTCGCAGATCCTTGGGCGCAAAGCCCAGCTCAAGCAGCATAGATAGGGTCTCGCGGGACACGCTGTAGTGCGGGGTTACAAGCTCGAGATGATAGCTCTTTCCGGGGTCGGAGAGGCTGCCCCCGGCGAGAAAGGCGCCGCGCAGGAATGAGATTTTGCAACAGCGCTCCTCGAGCACGCCGAGGTTTATGTGGTGCGCCAGAAGGGCCTCCGGCTCATAGCCATAGGCCTCAAAAACCCGTCGGATATCCTTCGGCTTTGTTATCGAAAAGGTCTCCCGTCCCTTGTGCACCGCAGCGGGCTGGGGATCGAAGCCGAGGGCAAAGGCGCGCCGGAAAAGCTCCGGCAGGCGCGCGGCGAAGGGGGCGCTGCCCGTGACTAGCCGAAGCTCCTCAGCGGAAAAGAGGTTGCCATAGAGCAGCGCGCCATAGGCCTCCGCCACGGCACAGCAACGCTTGTCCAGCGGAAAGCGGCAGAGTTCTTCTTTAGTTTCGGATGAAAAGGACATAGTACCCCTACTTTCAGGAATTGAGAATTGATAATGCAGAATTGAGAATTAGAGGAGTCGCGCAAAGCGCGACAGAATTTAAATATCGCGTAGCGATACATTCATTGTCAATTATCAATTGTCAATTCTCAATTGCCCTTATAAACCTTGGTTCTCGAAACCTCTCTGTATAATTTCATCACCGCAGCCCCCAGTGCCTCCGGGTCGTGGTGGGCGAAGCCGTCTTGGGTCTCAAGGAGCGGATAGAGCACGCTTGTTACGCCCAGAGCCTTGACCTCAGCCTCGTCGAGCTTCGTCTGGGAGCCGCCGAGGCTCATGTGATTTTTCAGAACCTCCGGCGGAAAGCTCTGGCTGCCGGCAAGGCAATAGTCGAAAATTTTACCCCCCGCGTGACGAAAAATCTCCCTTATGTGGTCGGCGGCGGTAAAGCCCCCCGTCTCGCCGTTTTCGGTGGCTACGTTGAGTATGTAGAGCTTCACGGCGTCGGAGGCTCTTATCGCCTCCGGCACACCGCTAGTGAGTATGTTGGGAATAATGCTGGTATAGAGACTGCCGGGGCCTAGGATAATGAGGTCCGCCCGCTCTATGGCGCGAAGCGCCTCCGGCAGAGCCGGCGGAGCCTCCGGAAGGATTTTAATGCGCTCTATTCGGCGGCCGTGGCTCATTTTATATTCGCGGATGCTCGACTCGCCGAGAATTTGGGTGCCGTCCTCAAAATACGCTGTCAGACGCACATCCTCTGCTGTGACGGGCAGGACTCTGCCCGTGAGCGCCAAAACCTCGCTCAGGCGCAGAACCGCGATGTAAAACGAGCCGGAAATGTCTGTCAGCGCGGCGAGAAAGAGATTTCCAAGGCTCTGCCCGCGCATTGTGCCCTCGGTGAAGCGATAGCCCAGAAGCTGCTGCATCGTAGGCTCCGCGTTTGCCAAGGCTTGAAGGCAATTGCGAACGTCGCCGGGCGGGGGCATTCCCAGCTCGTCGCGCAGAACGCCCGAGCCGCCGCCGTCGTCCGCCATTGTGACGACCGCCGTCAGCCTTCCCGTGTGCCGCTTAAGCCCGCGCAGGAGCGTTGACAGCCCGTTTCCTCCGCCGATTGCAACCGTTTCCGGCTCACTGTTTGAATATGTCATAATTACAGCTTCCCAATATCCCTGTTGATGTTCTGCGAGTTATAACCCAGCGAAATTATCTTCGAGCAAAGCGCCCGAGAAATCGCAACGCTCCTGTGGTGGCCGCCCGTGCAGCCGATTGAGATTACAAGGCCGGTCTTGCCCTCCTGAGCATAGAGCGGGAGCAGATAGGCTATTAAATCCTGCAATTTTGCCATGAAGTGCGACGCCTCTTCCCCGCCCAAAACATAGTCATAGACGGCGGCGTCCATGCCCGTTTTGTCGCGCAGCTCCGGAACGTAATAGGGGTTCGGGAGAAAGCGCACGTCAAAGACGAGGTCAGACTCAATAGGCACCCCGAACTTAAAGCCGAAGGACATTACGTTGACAGCAAGCGCTCTCCCCTGCTCTCCCTCCGCGAAGAGCTTATACAGTCGGTTTTGCAGCATACCGAGGGTCGTGCCGGAGGTGTTTATGACGAAATCCGCCTTTTCCCGCACCGGAGTAAGCAGCGCAATCTCATTTGTAATCGCCTTTTCAATCGAGACTCCGGCCTCGATAAGCGGGTGTCTGCGGCGCGACTCCTTATAACGGCGGACAATTGTGGGCAGATCCGCCTCCACAAACAGAATGTGATAGGGGCAGCCCATCTCTACAAGCAGCTGCAGTTGTTCAAACAGCTCGCTGAAATTGCTGCGCTCTCGAATGTCCGTTACCAGCGCGACGCGGTCGTAACGGTTGTTCGCCGCCAAACACAGCTGCGCGAATTTCTGGATCAGCGCAACCGGCATATTGTCCACGCAGTAATAGGACATATCCTCCAGAACATCCGCCGCGCGGCTCTTTCCCGCGCCGGAAAGCCCGGACACTATTAGGAACTCCATTTGTACCCCTTTTCTCCTGTAAATCGTCTCTTATCTGTTATCTATTATTCGCACTTCTGGTTCAAGTGCGACGCCGAATTTCGACATCACTGTTTCCTGAACGTGAGTCATCACGGCGCGCACGTCGTTAAAGCTTGCGCCCCCGCTGTTTATAACGAAGCCCGCGTGCTTTTCGCTCACCTGGGCTCCGCCTATAGTGAAGCCCTTGAGTCCGGCCTGCTCAATGAGCGCGGCGGCAAAGTGACCCTCCGGACGCTTGAAGGTGCTTCCGGCAGAGGGCTTTTCCAGAGGCTGCGAGGCGCGGCGCTTTGCCGCAAGAGCGCGCATATTCGCCAAAATCTCGTCTCTGTCCCCCGGCTTAAGGCGCAGCCGCGCCGAGACAATCACGTCGCCTGTTTCAGTAAAGGCGCTGTGCCGATAGGAGAAATTAAGCTCCGCGCCGCTTTTTTCCTCAAAGCTCCCGTCGGGCGTTAGGTACTTTACGCTCTGCACGAGGTCCTTAAGCTCCCCGCCATAGGCGCCCGCGTTCATATAGATTCCGCCGCCCAGAGTGCCGGGGATTCCGTGGGCAAAGGCTAGCCCCGCCAGAGCGTTTTCCGCGCAGAAGGCCGCGAGCCTCGCGAGGGTTATTCCCGCGCCGGCGGTGATCTCAACGCCGGAACCGTCGCCGCCGGTGACCGAAACCGCGTCCAGACCCTCGCCGAGCCTAACCACAAGGGCGTCCAGAGCCTCGTCAGTCACCAGCAAATTTGTCCCCGCACCGATGACAAGCGGAGAGCACCCCGCGCGATTTAACAGGGCTACGAGAGCAGCCAGCTCCTCTTCGGATTTAGGCAGCGCGAAGTATTTTGCCGCCCCGCCGATTTTAAAGGAGCAGTGCTCCCGCAGGGGCTCATTCTCCAGAAGCTTCAGTTCGGGCAGAGCATTTTTAATCTCCTGAATCGGAAAATCCATCTGCTAAATCCATTCCGGCTGAAAGCCGCCGCTATCAATCATCTCGTCGTGGCGCTTTTCAAGCGCGCGCGCCGCGTTATAGCCCAGCTTTTTCTGCCTGTTATTCATCGCGGCAAGCTCAACGATAACCGCGAGGTTTCGCCCCGGTCTTACCGGAACCATTATCGACGGAAGGGGAACCTCTAAAATCTCTGTAAATTCCTCCTCGGTGCCAAGCCTGGTGTAGGTCTTGTTGGGGTCCCAAATCTCGAGGTTTACGACAAGATGTATGCTCTGCGACGCCTTAACCGCGCCGACGCCGTATATGTCTCTGGCGTTTACCACGCCAATTCCGCGGAACTCCATGTAGTGGCGAATGAGCGGCGGCGACTGTCCGACAAGGGTTTCGGCGGAAATCTGGCGGATTTCAACGGCGTCGTCCGCGATCAGCCGGTGTCCGCGCTTAATCAGCTCCAGCGCGGTCTCGCTCTTGCCGATGCCGGAGTCGCCTGTTATGAGAACGCCCTCGCCGTAGACGTCTACAAGAACGCCGTGGATGGTCTGGCGCGGCGCGAGGTGCACATGCAGGGAGGTTATGAGCCTTGCCATATACTCGGAGGTCGCCATGGGAGTTGCAAGCAGGTTGACGTCATAGCGCTTCGCCATGGTCAGCATCTCCTGCAGCGGCCTGATACCGTGACAGGCAATGAGCGCGCAGGGTCTCCGGCGCATAAGCTCCTCTATCGAGCGCTCCCGCGCGCTATCGTCCAGCTGCAGCAGATAGGTGTTCTCCTGCTTACCGTAGAGCAGCGCGCGCAGGGGGTCGTGGTATTCATAGAAGCCCGTGAATTGAAGGCCGGGTCTTGCGACCTCGCGGCTGAAAATCAGCGTCTCGGCATAGTCCGAGGCGGCGTGTACTATTTCAAGCTTATGCTCCTGGGTCAGCTTTGAGAGCAAAACCGAATGTTTTTCATCCATGAGACTTAGTTCCTCCTTCGTCCGGAAACCAGCAGCAAAAGCCGAAGCAGCTGCGTCAGCGATACCGCCAGCGCCGCGACATAGGTCATCGCCGCCGCCGAAAGGACGCGGCGGGCTTCCTTTTGCTCGTCTGCGGTCAAGATTCCGTATTGGTTTATGGTCTGCATAGCCCTGCGGCTCGCGTTAAACTCCACCGGCAGCGTCACCAGCTGGAACACCACGCAGAGCGCAAAGCAGATTATGCCCGCATAGGCGAAGTTTATGAAAAACGCGGAAAAGCCCGAGAGCAGCAGCCCTATGATGACGAGCGGTATTGCCGCCCTGGAACCGATCTGCGTCATGGGAATAATCGCGCCGCGCAGCTTTATGGGGCCGTAATCTCCGGCGTATTGGAGGGCGTGACCTGCCTCGTGAGCGGCGACTCCGACGGCGGCGGTCGAGGCGTTCCCATAGACCGCCTGAGACAGAGAAATTACATTCTCCTTGGGGTCATAGTGGTCAGAGAGCGTTCCGGAAACCATCTCCACGCGGACATTGTAAAGCCCGTTCGAGCGGAGAATTCTCTCTGCGGCCTCCGCGCCCGTAATCCCGGACGCCGTGCGGCTTTGGCTGTATTTTTTAAAGGTCGACTTCACTCGCGCACTCGCAAAAATCGCAAGGATAACAGCGGGCAGCACCAGCACAATATAAGTCATGTTGAACCCGTAACCGAAACCATAGGGCATCTGCTCAACCTCCGAATATATTTGTTGGAAATATTGTACCCTATTTATGCCAAGAATTCAATCTTATAAATGTAAAATTAAAATACACCGGAATAAAACAAAAACTTGCCCTTTAAAATTGGTAAAATCTATGTTATACTACGTAGTACAAACTCAATTTAATTACGAGGTGCTATATGCTAAATTTTGATTTCCACACTCCCACTTATTTCGACTTCGGCGACGGCGCGGAGAAAAACGTCGGCAAGCTTGTTCGGCTTTTCGGCGGCACGAAGGTTCTTCTCCATTACGGCGGCGGCTCGGTCAAGCGCAACGGCGTCTATGACGCGGTTGTAAGCTCTCTGAACGAAGCTTCCCTGCCCTTTATTGAGCTGGGCGGGGTCAAGCCGAATCCGCGCAGCGGACTGGTGTATGAGGGCATTGAGCTCTGCAGGCGCGAGGGCGTCGACTTTGTTCTGGCAATCGGCGGCGGCAGCTCTATTGACTCCGCCAAGGCGATAGCTATGGGCGTGCCCTATGACGGCGACTTCTGGGATTTCTTCGGAGGCACAAAGACGCCGGAGGCGGCCTTGCCCGTCGGAACGGTTTTGACTATTGCCGCCGCCGGAAGCGAGGGCAGCTATAACGCCGTCATCACGCTTGAAGACGGCAACATCAAAGCCGGAAACAACCCGAGCGTTGTCTGCCGCCCGAAATTTTCAATCATGAACCCGCGCTACACCTTCTCCCTTCCGCCCTATCAGACGGCCTGCGGGATCACGGACATGATGGCTCACATCTGTGAGCGCTATTTCACAAACACCAAGAACGTCGACGTTACCGACCGCCTTTCTGAGGTACTGCTCAAAACGATAATCGCCAATGCTCCCACCGCCGTCAATGTCCCCGACGACTATGACTCCCACGCCGAAATAATGTGGGCGGGAATGCTTGCGCATAACAATCTCGTCGGCGTTGGCCGCGAGCAGGATTGGTCGAGTCACGGCATGGAGCACGAGCTCTCCGCCCTCTTTGACGTCGCGCACGGCGCGGGTCTTGCGGTCGTTATGCCCGCGTGGATGGAATTTGTGGTGACGCACGACATTGCCCGCTTTGCGCAGTTCGCCGTGCGCGTCTGGGGCTGCGATTTAGATTACGCAAACCCCGAAAAGACCGCGCGCGAGGGCATCGCCCGCTTCAAGGCCTTCCTGCGCTCAATCGGAATGCCGATTACGCTCTCCGAGCTCGGTATTCCCGAGGACGCCATACCGAAGCTCGTGGCGCACCGCGCGAAGATCGGCTTCCCGCTCGGCTCCTTTGTCAAAATAGGCGCGGACGAGATGACCGCGATTCTCAATCTCGCGAAGTAAAGATAACTAAACGCAAACAGCGCAGTCCAAGAGAATTGGACTGCGCTGTTTTTCGCCGCTAAATCACATACAAAATCTGTGCTTGCCGATTACCACGACCAGCGGTCGGGACCAGATCCACTTGCTGGTGGCGGTGGAGGGGTTAAAGTAATAAATCGCGCCGCCGGAGGGATCCGAGCCGTTCATGGCGTCCCGCGCCGCCTGATAGGCGCTGTCCGCGATAGGCTCGTTGAACTGACCGTCGTCTATGCAGGTGAAGGCTCCGTTCTGATAGATTACGCCGGAGAGCGAATTCGGGAAGGAGGGGTGCCCGATGCGGTTTAGTACCACCGCGCCCACGGCGACCTGTCCGTGATAGGGCTCGCCCCTCGCCTCGGCGGAGATAAGCCGCGCGAGCAGCGCGACGTCGCCCGAGGCATTGCCGCCGCCTCCGCCGCCGGTGTTTTGACCGCCGCTTTGTCCGCCGCCCGTGTCTTTAAGACCCATCGCCGCGAGGGTTTTTGTACCCACCTTGCCGTCCGCCTCTAAACCATAGCGCTGCTGATATTTCTTAACGGAGGCCTCGGTTGCGCTGCCGAAAACGCCGTCTACGCTTCCGGAATAGAAGCCCTGATCCTTTAATAGCTGCTGAATCTGCTTCACCATATCGCCGGAGGAACCCTTTTTATATGAAGCCGCGTCCGCCGAATCCACAAGCGCTATCGCGGCTATGCTCAGCATGAAAACAATCACCAGCATGAGACACACTTTTTTCCTGCTCATTGTCATAGCAAAATCTCCTTCGCAGACTTTTGGATATACCTAGTCTTTGAAGGAGAGTGTTTTTTATGCAATTTTACAGGGCATGAAAATTTTACTTGCGGGAGTTTTTACAATAGCGCCGCAGCGACGAGATTTTTCGTATAGTCCGTCTTGGGAGAGCTGAAAACCTCCTCCGGCGAGCCCTGTTCAATAATGCGCCCCTCGTTCATGATGAGTACGCGGTCGCTTATCTGGCTGATTACATTTAAATCGTGAGAGATGAAGAGATAACTTAAGTCAAAGTCCGCGCGCAATTGCAAAAGCAGCTCAATTATCTGCTGCTGAATCGTGACGTCCAGCGCCGAGACAGGCTCGTCCGCTATGATAAAGCGCGGGCGCTGTATAAGCGCGATTGCTATTCCGACGCGCTGACGCTGACCGCCGGAGAGCTCACGGGGCTTGCGGTCGGCATATTCCCCACCCAGGCCGACGCGCTCGAGCATTTTCATAACGCGCTGCTTTCGCTCGGCCTTGTCATATTTGCCATAGGCGCGAAGCGGCTCCTCGACGAGCCACTCTACTGTTTTAGACGGGTTCAGCGAGCCCGCGGGGTCCTGAAAAACCATCTGAGGGCGGTTCGTTCGGTGGATTATCTCGCCGGTATAGTCCGTGTGCAGACCTAGAACGCACTTAGCAAGCGTTGACTTGCCGCAGCCGCTCTCGCCCACGAGACCGAGAATCTCGCCCGGCTGAACGTCAAGGCTCAGGTCTTGAATTACCCGACGCTCCTTCTTGCGCCCCAAAAAGCCTCGTGTAATATAGCGCGCACTTAGATTTTTTACTTCCAAAACCGGCTCAGTCATACACGCGCCTCCCGGCAGAAACGGCGGCGACGAGACGCTGAGTATACTCGTGCTGCGGGTTTGAAAACACCTGTGCCGTGTCGCCGTATTCGACGATTTCGCCCTGATACATCACGGCTACCTTGCGGCAGATGTGGCGCACCACGCGCAAATCGTGGGAGATGAAGAGCAGGCCTACGGAATGCCGCTCATTGAGTGTGCGCAGAAGGTCTAAAATCTGCTTCTGAACCGTGACATCCAGAGCCGTTGTAGGCTCGTCTAAAATCAGCAGCTTGGGGTGAGTTATGAAGGCGCTTGCTATCATGGCGCGCTGACGCTGCCCGCCGGAGAGCTGGTGGGGAAATTTTCTGTAGGTCTCGCTCGGCTCAGGCAAATCCACGAGACCCATTACCTCTAACGCTTTTTTGCGGCGCTCCCGGTAGGGCAGCTTCGTGTGCAGGCGAAGCGGCTCTTCAACCTGAAAGCCGATTCTCATAAGGGGGTCTAGGCTCGTCATCGGCTCCTGAAAGATCATGCCTATGTCGCGTCCCTGAAGGGCGCGAAGCTCGCTCCGGCTGCATTTTAAAAGGTCCTTTCCGCCGAAGATAATCTCGCCGGAAACGGTGACTAAATTTTCGCTCAGAAGCCCCGCGATTGTCAGCGCGGTTACGGTTTTTCCGCTCCCGCTCTCTCCTACAAGCCCCAAGGTCTCGCCCTCTTCCATGGCAAGGTCGATGCCTCTTACAACCTCGCCTCCTCGTCCGTCGTTAAAGGACACGCGGAGCTTTCGCAGCTCGAGTAAGGCTTCACCGGCAGGCTGAGCTGATTCGTTAAGCATTTTCGGCATTTAAGCGCAACCTCCTCTTTGAAGTGCGGCTTCTTATTCCGTTAAAGCCAAGCCCCTCGGAGATGAGCGAGAAGCCCAGAATCAAAATTGCGATTGAAAATCCGGCGGATAGCGCCTGCCAAGGGGCGCTCATGAGGGAGTTTTCCGCCTCCTTTAGCATAATGCCGAGGCTCGCACTCTCCGTCGGGGCGACGCCCAGACCGAGAAAGCTCATGCTCGCCTCCGCTAAAACGGCGTTGTTGAAGCCGATTGCTATCGAGCTGAGCAGCACCGCCGAGATGTTCGGGAGGATGTGCACAAATATTATCCGCGCGTCTTTGACGCCCATGAGCCTTGCGTTTTTGACATAGTCGCGGTGCTGCTGCTTTACAAATTCGCCTCTCACCACGCGGGCAAAGCTGGGAATGAAGAGCACGCCCAGAACGAGAATTAGTTTGTCCGAGCCCCGCCCCACTATGCTCACCGCCACGAGCGCCAGCAGCACGCTCGGAAAGGCGGTTACGGCGTCGCTCAGGCGCATTATAAGCTCGTCGAGAATGCCGCCGAAATAGCCCGTTAGTCCGCCGATTAACGTTCCGGCGAAGGCGCCGATGCAGACAGCGAAAAATGCAATGCGCAGGGTCGCGCCCGCGCCCTGCATTATGCGGCTGAGCGTGTCGCGCCCGAACCTGTCCGTTCCCAGCAGGTGGGGAAGGCCGGGGGCGGCGTTAATCGCGGAGGCGTCCATACCCGCGGGGTCAAAGGGCGTCCAAAAATAGCCCACCAGAATGATGAACACGGTAAGCCCCGTTATTATGCAGCCGGCTATTAAATTAGTGTTGACGCGGCGACGGTGAATCATGCTCTCTCCGATCAGCGGAACTTCACTCTGGGGTCAATATACTTATACGACAGGTCTGCCAGATTATTGACCGCAATCACGATGGCGGCGATTATCATTGTTATTGTTTGAACGACCGCAAGGTCGCGTCCGGAAATTGAGGATAATAAGAGCCTGCCTATGCCGGGAATCGCAAAGACCTGCTCAATTATTATGCTCCCCGCGACGATATCTACGAGCGTGAACGCCAAAAAAGTCACAACCGGAATTAGGGCGTTGCGCACTACGTGGTGCATAAGCACGCGACGGCGGCTGTTGCCCCGGCTGAATGCCGTGCGGACATAATCCTCGCCGAACTGCGAGACCATGCTCCCGCGAAATAGCTTGACGACCATGGCGCTCTTGGGCAGCGCGATTGCCAGTGCGGGGAAAATCAGATAGCCCCAGAAGCGCAGGGGGTCTTCGTTTAAAGGGACGAATTTTCCGGGGGTGAAGAGCTTGAAAACAAGCCCGAAGATGTAGGTGAAAATTATTCCGATGAAAAAGGGCGGCAGACTCATGACCAGCTGGTTTATGAGCATTAGCACTCTGTCAAAAACGCTGTGTGCAAAGCGCGCGAGGAGGAGTCCGACCGGAAAGGAGATGAGAATCACCATCACAAAGGACAGCGCCGTGAGACAGGCCGTTATGCCGAGCTTCCCGGCTAGAAGCTCGCTCACCGGCATATTATAGCTTCGGGAGAAGCCCAAATCGCCGGTAACGAAGCCCGCCAGCCAGTTAAAATAGCGCGTGACGGGCGGCTCATTGAGTCCCAGCTGCTCGCGCAGAGCCTCCAGACGCTCGGGCGTCGCCTCCGCACCCAAAATGTTCGTCGCCTCGTCGCCGGGGATAATTTGAAAGGCGATGAAAACGAGTATTGATATGACAAAGAGCGTGAGAAGAAAGACGCCCAGCTTCTTGAGTACGTATAGCATGGCTTTCTCTCCCCCTTCGAGCGTTACTTCCCGCCTGTTTTTCATATGAGACGGCTTTAGGCAAGGGGGAATTTGCTCCTCCTTGCCTTAGCTTGGTCAGCAATATTCTTACGCCGTGAAATATATCTTGGACATATCCATCACATAGAGCGGATAGAACTCATAACCGGCGACGTCCGGCTGCATAACCACGAAGTCGCACAGATCCTGAATATAGAGGTTGGCTGCCTGCTCGGCAAGAATCTCCTGCAGCCTGCCATAGAGCGCAACCTGCTGTGCCGAGTCTGTGGTCGTGGAGGCCTCGAGGAAGACCTCGTCATACTCTGCGTCGCTGAAATTTATAAAGTTCTTGCTGTTGTTAGTCTCAAAGCGCTCGAGCATCTTCCGCGCTGTGAGGGTGGAGGCGTCCAGCCCGACGAGCGTCGCCTGAAAGTTGCGGCCGCCGTAGACCTCGGTGACCCAGCTGTTCCAGTCGATGAGGTCTATGGAGACATTCACGCCGATTTCCTTGAGCTGCTCGGCGACTATGGTCGCGGTGTCAATGTGGGGGGTGTAATTTGAGGGGATGGATATCGTCATATCAAAGCCCTCGGGGTAACCGGCCTCCGCAAGCAGCTGCTTTGCCTTTTCCACATCATGGGGGTAAAAGCTGATTAGGTCCTCGCGGAAATATCTGGTGAAGGCAGGATAGACGCTGCTTCCGAGAAGCGTGCCCTTGCCGTCGGAGAGCAGATCGAGAACGCCCTGCTTGTCGAGCGCATAGCACAGCGCGCGGCGAACCTCAACCTTGTTGAAGGGCTCCACGGCGTTGTTGAGATAGACCGCCTGAACGAGATTCATCGTGCCCTCGACAACGTTGAAGCCCTCGCCAAGCTCGGCAACTTGAGCGCTCGTGAGGTGGGCAACGAGGTCTACCGCTCCGCTCATGAGGCTCATGATCTGAGTTTCCGCGCTCTCAATAATGTTATAGGTGACGCTGTCGACATAGGCGGGAGTCCCCCAGTAGTCGGCAAATTTCTCTATCACGACGTTCTCCTGCGGGCTTCTAGACACAAAGCGGAAGGGTCCGGTGCCGATCGGCTCCTGGGCGGGGTCGCTGCCCTCGGGAATAATGGCGGCTGTCATGAGAGCCAAGGCCTCTACATTGCCGGAAGACAGGGTTATTGCAACGGTTTTCTCGTCCGTCGCCTCGACGGAGTCGACAACTTCAATGCCGTCGAGCAGCGGCTCGCCGGTTTCGAGTCCCGCGACGCGGGTGATTGAGTAGACGACGTCGGCTGCCGTTACCGTCTCGCCGTTGTGGAACTTTACGCCGTCCCGAAGCTTGAAGGTGAAAACATCTCCGCCCTCGGAAATTTCAAAGCTGCTGGCAACGGCTCCGTTGAAGTTTCCGGCGGTGTCGGGCTTAACCAGCCCCTCAAAGATATTGAAGAGCAGCTGCCGTGTCTCGGCAGAGAAGGTCGCATGGGGGTCTAGGGGGTCGTCTATATCAGTCGGCAGAGCGACTACAAGGTCGCCGCCCATAAGGGGCTGCCCGGGATTTACGGAAGAGCTAACATCGGGACCGCTCGCCGCCGGGTCGCTCTCGGTCGAGCTTTTTGAGCAGGCGGAAAGAAGAGCTGTCAGCATAACTAGGGTCAGCAGGGCCGAAATAATTTGTTTAACGGTGGGTCTAAAATGCATTGTTCATCTCCTCGTGCAGTGATTTTGTTTATAGGGAAGCTCTGAGTAAATCAGAGTTATCTTAATAGGCTACGCCCCAGATTACCATTTTATCTGCGCTCTTGCCGCAGACGGGACAAGTTTCACCCAAGTTTTCTTGATCAAACGGAATCACGCGGCTGGTGACGCCCGCGCGCTCCTTCATGGCGATTTCGCACTCCTCGCTCCCGCACCACATGGTTTTCACGAAGCCGCCGCCGTGAGAGCTAACAAGCTGCGCGACGTCCTCAACCGTCTGCGCGCTAAAGGTGTTTGCGTTTAAGTTCGCTAAGGCCTTGTTATACATAGCATTTTGAACTTTTTCGAGCAGCTCCGGCACCGCGCTCTCCAGCTCTTCGAGCTTAATTACGGTCTTTTCGCCGGTGTCGCGGCGGACGGCGACGCAGGCGCCGGATTCGAGGTCTTTCGGGCCGAGCTCGAGGCGGAGGGGGACGCCCTTCATTTCGTGTTCGGCGAACTTCCAGCCGGGGCTTTGGTCGGAAAAGTCTGCTTTTGCGCGGATTCCAAGGGATTTTAGTAACTTTAGAAGCTCGAGAGCCTTTTCCGAGACTCCCTCCTTGTGCTGGGCGATGGGGACGACTATGACCTGAATGGGCGCTATTTTGGGCGGGAGAACTAGGCCGTTATTGTCGCCGTGGGTCATTATAATGCCCCCTATGGTGCGCGTAGATAGTCCCCAGGAGGTCTGGTGGGGGTGCGCGAGGGTATTATTCTTGTCGGAGAAGGTGATGTCGAAGGCCTTTGCAAAACCGTCGCCGAAGTAGTGGCTGGTGCCGCTCTGGAGCGCCTTGCCGTCGTGCATCATGCACTCTATGGCATAGGTGCGCTCGGCTCCGGCGAACTTTTCCTTTTCGGTTTTGAGCCCGCGCGTGACGGGCATTGCCAGAAACTCCTCGCAGAGCTTGGCATAGACCTCGAGCTGCTGTTCGGTCTCGGCTATCGCCTCTTCGGCGTCCGCGTGGAGGGTGTGACCCTCCTGCCAGAGAAACTCTCTGTGGCGCAGGAAGGGGCGGGAGCTCTTCTCCCAGCGCAGGACGCTGCACCACTGGTTATAGAGCAGGGGCAAGTCTCGCCAAGAGCGGAGGATGTGCGACCAGTGCTCACAAAAGAGCGTTTCGCTGGTCGGGCGCACGCAGAGGCGCTCCTCAAGCTCCTCGCTGCCGCCTATGGTGACCCAAGCGCACTCCGGCGCGAAGCCCTTTACGTGGTCCTTTTCCTTTTGCAGCAGGCTCTCCGGAATCAGCAGCGGCATGGAGACGTTCTCGTGGCCACCCTCCTTGAACATTCGATCCAGCTCGCGCTGGATGTTCTCCCAGATGGCATAGCCATAGGGGCGCAGGATGAACATTCCCTTCACGCTGCTATAGTCGATAAGCTCTGCCTTGCGGCACACGTCGGTATACCACTTGGCAAAGTCTTCCTCCATGTCGGTAATCTGCTCTACTTTTTTGTCTTTTGCCATCTCAGTCTAAATCCTTTCAGAGCTTCTATTTAAATTGCGTCCCGCCCGCTCGGACAGGGCAAAGCAAAATAAATTATTCCGCTCGAGTCTCACCAACGCCCCTGTCACTTCGTATTATGAATTGAGAAACAATTGGGAGGAAAGACAGTGAGCGCGTTTACAAAGTTTTATTTCCGCCCGTCGAAGGACGAGTGGGTTCACGCCGTCGCGTCGCCGGATAAAGAGAGCGGCAGCGGCATATATGGAAGAGTTGAGGAGAAGGGGGTTCCCGTTGCACGGGCTATGGTTCTGCTGCTGCGCGCGGAGGGTGAGCGCAGCGGCAAACCGCTCTCGTCCGTTATTACTGACGAGGAGGGCGACTTTGCCTTCGGTCCGCTGGAAGCAGGGCAGCTCTATGTCATAAAAATCTTCCGCGACGGGGTGAAGCTCCGCGAGCTGGAGCTGACGGTTTAACCGAGCTGTCGGTCGAGCATTACTTCTCTTATGTCGCGGCCGACAAAGTGTTGAATTTTATACTCGCCGAGTATGCGGGATTTTATCGGTTGAGCGTAACGCTGCGCCAATTCGTCTTCCGTCAGATTGGTGCTTATAATGGTCTTTTTATGGTCAATGAGTCGGGTATTTATAAGTCTGTAGAGCGCGCTCTGGGTGAACACAGTCGTCAGCTCAGTGCCCAAGTCGTCCAGAATCAGCAGATCGCAGCTCAAATAGCGCTTTATGGAAGACGCGCTGCCGGACGCCTCGTCCGAATAGCGGTCAAATTTCTGCGTCTCAAAGGCCTCCATAACCGAGACGCAGGTGTCATAGACGACGGAGAAGCCGCTCTCCGAGACAACCTTGGCGATCGAGGCGGAGAGAAAGGTCTTGCCCAAGCCCGCCGAGCCGATAAAGAGCAGATTTAAAGAGTTTTCATCAAAGCTCTTGGCAAAGTTTTTGCAGCGGTTTAAGACCTTTGCCATTTTCTCTCTGTCGGGGGCGGCTTCATAATAATCGAGCCGGAAATTTTCAAAGCACTGCTGCCCGATGTTCAGCATATCGGTGAGCAGCCTTGTCTGTTCGATTTTATATAGCTCGTCGAGACAGGAGCAGCTCTCGCCCAGCACATAGCCCGTGTCGCGGCATTTCGGACAGGTGACAAGCTCGTCTAAATAGTTTTCGGGAAAGCCCGCTTCACACAGAAGCTGAGAGCGGCGCTGCTTTAAGCCCTCTACCCGAGCTTGCGTCGCGCGCACAGCCTGCCCCGCGCCGCGCCCGCTTCGCAGAGCATCCAGCGAGGTGCGCGACATTATATCGCGGATTTCGGCGTCAAGCACCGCCAATTCCGGCGCGCTTTCAAAGGCTCTTTCCCGCCTTATATTGCCCTCACGGGCGTTATTTACTTTTCGCTGAGAAACAGCTTCCCGCGCCAGAGCGAGAACCTTACCGTCATATGTCATGATTGCACCAATTTCACTTGTCCGAGAGGTTACTGAAAATCCTGTCCAGCAGTTCGCCGTCGTCCCGCTGCCTTGTAGCGGAGGGCGGCGCTTTTGCGGCTGTCTGCGTTCTTCTGTCGCCGGAGCCAATTTCCTCAGCGGAGTGCAGCCCCTTGTTGTGCCAGTTTTGCAAAATTGAGTTCATATATTTCCACTGCAGGCCGCCGGTCTTAATTACGGTTCTGTCATACGCCTCGGCTATTGCCTCGGCGTCGAAGCCCAAGCCCAGCCAGCCCTCGACATATATCCGCTCCGTGGAGGAGAAGTTGCGCCCGTTAATCTGTAAAATGCGCTTGATCTCATTTAGCTTTCCCGAGAGCCGACGCCGCTCCTGCAGATATTCCTCCGCGCGCTCGAGCGTCATAATCTCGCGGTTGAACCAGACATAGCCCTCCTTCTCGATGGACTTCATAGAGGGAAGCCGACTTGTTCCGCCGCGTTCTCGCGAAGCTTCCACGCAGTGGCTCACTAGGAGGATTATAACCTCCGCCGGGAGTTTTAAGTAGTCATACAGCCCGAAAAGGACTTTTAAATCCGCGCCCGTCATTGTTTTGCCGAGAATCCGCTGGGTTTCGTCGACGACCGCGGGAAAGTCGCTGCCCTTTCCGCTTTGCCTTGCTATGTCCTCTGCCGTGTATTCGGGAAGCTCGTCCGCCGGGGTCGGAGCAGGCTTTGTCTGAGAGCGTCCCGCGCCGAAGAGCCCCGCCGCGCGAAGTCTCTCTGCGGCTCTTTTAAGCTCCGGCTCCGTCAGTCCCAGAGCCGCCGCCGCGTCCGAGATTGAAAAGTCTCCGGCCCGGCGCAGCGCGTAGAGATAGAGCAGGGCACAGTCGCCGTCGTGCAGCGCCAGCAGCCTGTCCGCCTCCGCGCCTGACAGCGCCAGAGCGTCTGAGCCGAGCGGCCTGTATAGATTGTCTCTCATGCGCGCATCTTCTCCCGTGAACTTCATTTCGTGAACGTAGGACATACAGTATATCACAGTAAAAAAAATTTGACAATACAGTTTTCGGCGTTATACGGCCGCCTACCTGGCGGCACCAATTTCCCGCGCTCCGCGCGGGGACGTTATTCTTCTATCTCTAGCGTGACAGCGTGGCACCCACGCTGAGGGGTGTTACCCCATTTCTCTTTTTGTTCGCAAAAAGAGAAACCGGGTAACGCCTGAAAGAGAAAAACGATTGGGGGCTTCTCGAAGCGCCCCCAAGCCCCCCCACCGACCAAGGGGCTTCGAGCCAGCCCCTTGGAACCCTGGCTACCGGGACTGGTGGTCACGAGCAGGGACGAGGGACGAGGGGACGGGGGACGAAGGCGGTAGCCGTGGGGGATTCCGGGTCAAGCCCGGAATGACGGTGGGGGGTGAGCCCCCGTCCTTCGTCCTTCGTCCTCCGTCCCAGCGCGTACCCACCGCAGTAGCGACCGTTACGAAGTAAGAGAGCGATCCTGTCCGCGTAGCGGCACGCTCCAACAGAGCGAAGCGTCATTGGGTTCCTTTCTTTGCGGGGAGTCAAGAGGGGAGCTTTTCTTTCGCAAAAGAAAGCTTCCCTTTTGCGCCGTCCGCGCAGGACGCCCCGGCGTGGCAACGCCGTGTCTCCGCTGTCGCCGCAGCGACAGCTAAAACGCCTCGCCGTGGGGACGGCGATTTCTCCGCCGCTTCTGAGGAAGCGGCGCGGGCGCGCAATGCGAGCCCCTACGATTCCAGAGGACAGAGGCGAGAGGACAGAAGACAGACGGGGAGTGCGCGGAATGACGGGGGGATTCCGGGTCAAGCCCGGAATGACGGTGGGGGGGCGAAGGACGGGGGACAGGGGTATGCCCAGTGGGCGGCGTTGAAAATTTGTTTCACCAATCACTGAAAATTTTGCTTTTCGTATGAGTGAATATGTGGTAAACTATAGGTCTAACAAGCTTGATTTATAATTACAACAGAGATATACGGAGGAGCGCACCATGACAAATAAAGATTTGAGCCGAATTTTTACGTCCGAGTCCGTTACTGAGGGACATCCCGACAAGGTCTGCGACCAGATTTCAGACGCGGTTTTGGATTTTATAATCGACAACGACAAAAAAGCGCGCGTCGCCTGCGAGTGTATAGTAAACACCGGAATGGTAGTGGTCTTCGGCGAGATAAGCACGGACGTCTATGCGGATATTCCCGCGATAGCCAGAAAAACTCTGGACGAAATTGGCTATAACAACCCCGACTTCGGCTTTGACGCCAAGAGCTGCGCTGTGCTCACCTCTATAGACGAGCAGAGCCCGGACATTGCGATGGGCGTCGGAAACGCGCTTGAGACCCGCGAAGTTGAGGGGGTCTTTGACATAGGCGCGGGGGATCAGGGTATGATGTTCGGCTTTGCCTGCGACGAGACCCCGGAGCTTATGCCCGCGCCCATTTCCTATGCCCATAAGCTCTCAAAGCGGCTTGCGGACGTGCGGCGTTCGGGCGAATTTCCCTGGCTGCGCCCGGACGGCAAGTCTCAGGTCTCCGTGCGTTACGGAGCAAACGGAGAGATTCTTGACATTCCCGCCGTTGTCGTCTCGACCCAGCATTCGCCGGACGTGTCACAGAAAATTTTGCACGAGGCGATTATTGAGACGGTAATTAAGCCCATAATACCCCCGGAGCTTCTTTCCGACAAGACCGATTTCTTCATCAACCCCACCGGGCGCTTTGTCGTCGGCGGGCCTGTCGGCGACTCGGGTCTCACGGGGCGCAAGATTATCGTCGACACCTACGGCGGCTATGCCTGTCACGGCGGCGGCGCGTTTTCCGGAAAGGACCCGACGAAGATTGACCGCTCGGGCGCCTATATGGCGCGCTATATCGCCAAGAACCTCGTCGCGGCGGGACTTGCCAGACAGTGTCAGATCGAGTTTGCCTATGCAATCGGCGTGGCGCAGCCCGTTTCTGTTTATCTCGAGACCTATGGTACGGGAGTTCTTCCGGATGAGAAGCTTCTCGGGCTGCTGCTCGATAATTTTGACCTGCGCCCGGCTAAGATAATTGAGCGGCTAGACCTTCTGCGCCCGATCTATCGGCAGACGGCTGCCTATGGGCACTTCGGACGCACGGATATTGATCTGCCCTGGGAAAAGATTGACGTGGCGGAGAGCCTAAAAGCTCAGGCGGAGAGGCTCTGATGGATTTTGACGGCGAAAGACAGGATTTAATAGAGGGGCGCAACGCCGTTATCGAGGCTCTGCGCGCCGGGCGGGTGCTCGACAAGATTTATGTCCAGCGCGGCGAAACGGACAAGACTCTGGGCTTTATCGCCTCGAAGGCGCGTGAAACAGGCTGCGTCGTGGTCTCGGCGGACAAGCGTAAGCTTGACGCGATGAGCCAGACCCACGCCCATCAGGGCGTGATCGCGGTAGCTGCCCTTCGGGAGTATTCCTCGGTTTCGGACATACTCACCATAGCTCAAGAGCGGGGTGAGCCGCCCTTCGTGGTTGTCTGCGACGAGATAACAGATCCTCACAACCTGGGCGCGATCATTAGAACGGCGGAGTGCGCAGGCGCGCACGGCGTTATTATTCCAAAGCGGCGCAGCGCTTCTCTTACCGCCATAATCGAGAAGACCAGCGCCGGGGCCATCGAGCACATTGCCGTCGCGCGGGTGCCGAATTTAAACTCCGCTCTGCGAGAATTGAAGGCCGCCGGACTCTGGATTTATGGGGCGTCCGCCGCCGGAGACAGACCGCTCTGGAAGACGGATTTGCTAGGCCCCGCCTGTTTTGTAATCGGCTCGGAGGGCGAGGGCATGAGCCGCCTCGTTGAGGAAAGCTGTGATTTTTTGGTGAGCATACCAATGAGCGGCAGGGTGCAGTCGCTTAACGCTTCGGCGGCGGCCGCGGTTATGTTATATGAAGCCCTGCGGCAGCGAGAGGGCGGCGCGGAGTAGTTTTACTATATGGATAACACCGACAACAATTTAGATTTTCTGCCGGAGGACGAGGGCTTATCTGTCGACGACATTCTGGCGGAATTTAAGGCGCGCGGAAGGCTTGAGGCTCCTCCCCCGGAGCCGCCGGAGGATGCGTTCTATGAGGACGCGCCGATTTCAGAGGCGGATCCCCTTTCGGCTTCGCCGGCGGAGCGCGCCTTTGACCGCGACCTTGCCCTGGACTTTGAGATTCCGGACGAGCTTTTTGAGGCGCAAGAGATTAACGAGCGCACGGACAAAGCCTATGCCGCTTCCGGCAATTACGCCGCGCGAAGCGCGGACTATTCCGGGATTGACGAGCAGACCGTTTCTCTGCGCGATAGATTTTTAGAGCCCCTTGCTAGGCTTTTGGCGGGCTCTGCGGAAAAGCGCGCGGCGCGGCGGCGCGAGGCGTCCCTTCGTCTTCTGGACGAGGAGGAAAATCGCCCCCCGGAGCTTAAGCCCGGAAAGGCCGCCGCCTTTTATGCGGCTCAGGCGGGCGCGCAGCGGCTTCGCGGCGTTTTGGCCTGCCTTGTGGCGCTGCCGCTGCTCTGGCTCTCTCTGGGTCTGCCGGCGGCGGGGTCTCTGGGCGCTTCGCCTGTTATCAAGGCGCTCGTGTGTCTGGTGCTGGAGCTTGTTATTGTGATAATCGGGCTCGACGTTTTTACGGCGGGCATACTCACCCTCTTTCGCAGGAGGCCGGGTGCGGATACGCTCGTGGCCGTGTCCTGTCTCGTCTCCGCCGTGGACGCCGCCGTAATCGCCTACACGGGCGATATCAAGGTCGGGCTGCCCTTCTGCGCGGCGAGCGCGCTTTGTATGATCTGTGCCATTTGGGGCAACTTCTTCTCCTGCCGCGCGCTGGAATGCAGCTGTGCCTCCGCCGGAGCCGTGAGCGAGCCCTCGGTTGTCATCTCGCTGCCGGGGCTTGATGGTCAGGGCGCGATTCTCGCCAAGCTAAAGCGTCCCCCGACGGGGTTTGTGCGCGAGGCTGAGGGGGCGGATTTGCTAGAGCGCGCCTATCGCTTTGCCGCGCCGATTCTGCTGATTGCGGCTCTTGTGCTGAGTTTGTTTGTCTTTGTGACGTCGGAGGCTTGCGACAGCTTTTCGCACACGCTTGCAGCGACGCTGTGTGTTTGCGCGGGGTTTACCTCCGCGCTGGGGTTTAGTTTTCCCTTCTATGTGCTGTCAAAGCGGCTTAAGAGCAGCGGCGTCGCCCTTGCCGGATATTCCGGTGCGGCGGGAATTGGCCGCGCTCGGCGGGTTCAGGTGATGGACACGGACGTCTTTCCCGCGCGTACCATGTCGATTGCGGATGTGTCAATTGCCGCGCACGAGAGCGCCGATACCGTTATCTCGTATACCGGCAGCGTAATCGCCGCCGCCGCGATGGGCATCTCCCCTCTGTTTGTGAGTCTTATGCGGAAGAACGGCTGCACCCTACAGCGGGTGGAGGATTTTGCCTGTCACGAGGGCGGCGGGCTTGTTGCGCGGATAAACGGCGCGCTGGTTTATGTAGGCTCGTCGGGCTTCATGCAGCTGATGGGCATTCGCCTGCCGAAGGGTACGGCGCAAAAAACCGCCGTCTATACGGCGATTAACGACGCTCTTGCGGGGGTGTTTTCAATTAACTATAAACCCGTGACGAGCGTTCAGCACGCTCTTGTGACCCTCATGCGCGCGAGGATGGAGCCGATTTTTGCGGTGCGCGATTTTCTAATAACGCCGCTGCTCGTGAGCTCTAAATTCCGCCTGCCGATGAAGGACTATATCTTCCCGACCTTCGCGGAGCGATATCGCCTCTCCTCACAGCAGGAGACGGAAGCCGCCGGCGTCGTGGCGGTCTTCGCGCGCGGCGGACTGAATTCCATCGCGGGTGTGGCGGCGCGAGGGCGAAAGCTCTATAACAGGACGCGCATTCTGCTGGCGGTCTCGCTGGCGGGCGCGCTGGCGGGCGCGGTGCTTGTGCTCTCGCTGTGCCGCTCCGGCTCCTATGACGCCGCCAGCTGCGGAAACCTCATCGCGTATATGCTGCTATTTCTGCTGCCTACGTTTATAGTGAGCTGGGATTTGCGAAATTGACCCTTGCAAAGCGGGTGCCTTGCGTGTATAATACTTGTGTTTGCGACTTAAAATCGGCGCGATTAAGCGTTTTATAATATAAGGAATGGAGATCACCAATGAGCTACGCAACAAAAGACATAAGAAATATCTGCCTGTTTGGCCACGGAGGCAGCGGAAAAACCACTCTTACGGAGAGCCTGCTGTACTGCACGGGCGCAATTGACCGTCAGGGCAGAGTTCCGGACGGCAACACCGTCTGCGACTATGACGCGGAGGAGACCCGCCGTCAGATAACGATTTCGGCGGCGATAGCGCCTATTGAGTTCGGCGGCGTGAAGATAAACGTCCTCGACTGCCCCGGCTATTTTGACTTCGCCTCTGAGGCTGCCGGCGCGCTGCGCGTCTGCGAGACGGGGCTGCTGCTATTAACCGCGAAGGACGGCATATCCGTCGGCGCCGAGCGCGGCTGGAAAATGCTTAAAAAGGCCGCCAAGCCGACGATGTTTTATATATCGAAGCTCGATGAGGACAATGGCGACTTTGACGCGGTGCTCTCCTCTCTCCAGAGCAAATACGGCACCTCTGTCTGCGCGGTGACAGCGCCCCTTTCTGATGGCTCGGGCGTAATGGACCTCGTTCACGACTGCGCCTATACGACCAAGGGCGCGAAGACCACGAAAATTGCGATTCCGGACGCCGACCGCGCGCGCGCGGACGAGCTTCGCGAGGTGCTCATGGAGGCAGCCGCGACCACGGAAGAGCTCATGGAAAAATATCTCGACGAGATGGAGCTTAATGAGAGCGAAATCGTCGAGGGACTTCGCGCGGGAGTGCTTGAGCGCAGCGTATTTCCCGTACTCTGCGGCAGCGCAATCTCCGCCCTCGGCAGCCAGAGCGTGCTGAGCGCGATTTCCGAATATGCCCCCTCTCCCGACATGGCGCCCCCGGTCAAGACCGTAGGCGGCGAGGATATAGCCTGCGATCCCCTAGGCACCACGACGGCCTTTGTCTTTAAGACCCTCTCGGATCAGTTCGGCAAATATTCAATCGTCAAGGTAATCGCCGGCAAGATAACCCCCGACCACGCCCTGCGCAACAGCCGCACGGATAACGTTGACAAGCTGGGCAGACTCTATACCCTCACCGGCAAGAAGAACGCCGAGGTTAAGGAGCTGGTCTGCGGCGACATCGGCGCAATCGGCAAGATGGACTATAAGACCGGCGACACCTTAGTCGACAGCCGCACGATAGTCGAGCTTCCGCGAATTGAAACGGCCGAGCCCGTCTATTCCATGGCAATCGCCCCCAAGGTGAAGGGTCAAGAGGAGAAAATCGGAACGGGTCTTGCCCGACTCAACGAGGAGGACATCTCCTTCACGGTCGTCAACAACCCCGAAACCCACCAGCTCGTGCTCTCCGGCGCGGGAGACATTCAGCTCGACGTGCTCTGCGCGAAGCTTCGCAACCGCTTCGGCGTCGAGAGCGAGCTTACCCCCGCGAGAGTCCCCTACAGGGAGAAGATAAAGAAAAAGGTGGAGGCGCACGGCCGCCACAAGAAGCAGTCCGGCGGCAGCGGTCAGTTCGGCGACGTTTGGATTCGTTTCGAGCCGCAGTTTGACGACAACGACCTCGTCTTCGCGGAGGAGGTCTTCGGCGGCAGCGTTCCGCGCAACTTCTTCCCCGCCGTTGAAAAGGGTCTGCGCGAGTCTATTCACCACGGCGTCCTCGCGGGCTATCCGATGGTGAACCTCAAGGCCACGCTCTATGACGGCAGCTATCACCCCGTTGACTCCAACGAAATCGCCTTCAAAACCGCCGCTCAGCTGGCTTATAAGGACGGCATCCCCAAGGCTCAGCCGACGCTTCTCGAGCCTATCGGAATACTTGCCGTGAACGTTCCCAGCGACAACATGGGCGACGTTATCGGCGACCTCAACAAGCGGCGCGGCCGCGTGATGGGCATGAACCCGGACGACGACGGCAACACCGTCATTGACGCCGAGGTGCCTATGGCGGAGATGAGCAGCTATGCCATCGACCTGCGCTCCATGTCCCAGGGCCGCGGCAGCTTCGTGTTTAAGTTTGACCGCTATGAAGAGGCTCCCGGGAATATTCAGCAGAAGATTATCGAGGAAGCCAAGGCACTGGCGGAGGAGTAATCAGTTAATAGATATTTGCTGTTACCGCATTGACAGCGCAGCCCCGCCCGGGTACGGGCGGGGCGTTATTATGGCCGCGCAATGCGCGGAAAGCTAGTGTGGCGTGATATTTAATAATCATTAATTATCAATTATAATGCTATATTTCTCCAGCCAGTAGTTGACTTGCAGGAAGTAGGCTATTGTCTGCGGGACGGTCATGAGCTGGCCGTACCACGGGACGGAGACGGTGCTGCTCAGAAGCTTTTCGAGCGCGTCGCGGCGGACAATTTGAAAAATCGGCGCGTCGCTTCGCTCGAGCAGCCGCCTCAGCCGCAGTGAGACGTCCGCCAGATAGCTCGGATTGTGGGTTTTCGGATACGGCGACTTCTTTCGCCAGAGCACCGCCTCCGGGAGCAGCCCGCGCATAGCCTCGCGCAGCAGCCCCTTTTCGACGCCCTTGTAGTCCTTGAATTCCCAAGGCATGGAGTAGAGCAGCTCCGCGAGCCGATAGTCGCAGAACGGCACGCGCACCTCCAGCCCGCTGTACATACTCATGCGATCCTTGCGGTCGAGCAGGGTCTGCATGAACCAGCGGAAATTGAGATTCACCATCTCGCGAAGCCGCCTCTCCTCCGGGGACAGCCCCGGTATGCAGTCAGTATCCGCCAAGGTTTCGCGGTAGCGCTCGTCGACAAACTCCGCGCCGTCAATCTCGAAGCGCGGCGCGAGAAAGCTCTGCCGCCAAGCCGTAGACTGCGCCCAGGGGAAGCCGTAACGCGCGCGCACCTCAGGGTCGCGGTACCAGGGATAGCCCCCGAAAAGCTCATCCGCGCACTCGCCGGAAATTCCGACGGTGGCGTGTTTTTTTATCTCGCGAAAGAGCAGGAGCATGGACGAGTCGACGTCCGCCATGCCGGGCAGACCCCGGGCGTCGACGGCCTCGAAGAGCGCCTCGGCCAGCTCCGGCGTGTCGATGATAACGTCCCTGTGCTCGGCGTTTAGGCTCGCGTTCATTATTTTAATGTAGTCGTCGTCTGAGCTGGGCTGGAATTTTCCGGCCTTGAAAAATTTTTCTTGATTTTCATAGCCGACGCTGAAGGTCGTTAGTTTCCTGCCGATTTTAGTCATGTGCCGGTCGGCGATCGCGGAGATTATGCTCGAGTCCAGCCCGCCGGAGAGCAGCGTGCAGACCGGAACGTCCGAGACCAGCTGGCGGCGAATCGAGTCCGTCACAAGAAAACGCGTTTTTTCTACGGCCTGCCGGAAGCTGTCCGTCTGCTCGCGGTCGATAAGCCGCCAGTAGCGTGTTTTTGCCAAAGAGCCGTTTTTGAATACGGCGAAGCAGCCCGGCTCGAGCTCCTCTATCCCCCGCAGGACGCCGCAGCCAGGCGTGCGCCCCGGCCCGAGGAAGATTATTTCGGCGACGCCGTTTCGGTCGAGCACCGCTTCGACGTCCTCGTGCGCCAGAAGCGCCGGTATCTCGGAGGCGAAGATGAGCGAGCCGTTTTTGAGGGTATAGAACAACGGTTTCACGCCGATTCTGTCGCGGGCGAGAAACAGTACCTTTTCGCGCGCGTCCCAGATTGCAAAGGCGAAAATGCCGTTGAGCTTGTGGACGCAGTTTTCGCCCCACTGTATGAAGCTGCGCCCGACGACCTCGGTGTCCGAACGGGTTTTGAAGACGTGACCGAGACTTTTAAGCTCGTCGCGTACCTCGTCGGTGTTGTACAGCTCGCCATTGTAGAGCAGCACGAGCTCTCGAGCCTCCGGTTCGTTAAATATCATCGGCTGTCTGCCGTTTTCAAGATCAATGACGGCGAGGCGCGCGTGAAGCAGCGCCGCCTGCTCGTCGAAATACATCGCGTTCTGATCCGGTCCGCGCCGCAGAATATTATTCAGCATAGCCTCGTAGGAGCTTTTGTGGTTTTCAATGTAGTTGCCGCCCTTCGGCACAATTTGACCCGCAATTCCGCACATATCGCTCTACCTCATTTCCTTTTTTCAAATACATTATATACATTTGCGGTATTTGGGGTGCTTTTATTTCCAATTCAGAGCCGACAAGGGCTCGCATTCTTCGATAATGCTTTATATTTCTCGACATATTATCTCCGTTGGAGAATTTCGATGTATCATTTTCGACGGTGAGGGTTGTTGGCTCGCGGCGGAATTTAGCGGCCAATAACGCCTAATATTCGCCGCGACGGAGATTATGTCGACTGTCTTTCTCCTATTTCGACATTATAATTTGTTGAAAATTGAGAATTTTCCATAAATTTTTGAAACGCAATATTCTCCTATTAGGATAATGCAATATTCCCCATTTTCATAAATTTGCTATAAATTAATTTTTCATTTACCTATTGACTTTAACATTATTGAGGTTTATAATTAATATTATTAAAGGTCAGGAGGAATGTCGGAAAATGGCGATTGAGGTTGTTCCCGACTGGATGACGAGTCTGGACGATGAGGACACGACGTTTATTAAAAATTTTCTTCTGGCGTCCGGTTCATTAAAGGAAATTGCGCAGCTCTATGGCGTGACTTATCCTACTGTGCGGCTGCGGCTGGATCGGCTGATTCAGAAGATACGAATCGGTGAGAGTAACGAGACCGAGCCGTATATAGGGCTGATTAAGCGGCTTGCGCTCAATGACAAGCTGGACTTTGACACCGCGAAGGTGCTAATCACAGCGTATAAGAAAGCGAGGAACTGAAAATATGATTGCAAATACAATTTTACTTTTTGTTGTTTTAATCGTGACATTAGCGATTTTCGCGGGTATTATTATCCTACAGGTCTATTTATCGAAGAAAGAGAGTAAAATCCTAGGGCTAATTCTGCCGGGAGTGTTCTTCCTGCTGTCGTTTATACCCGTCCTCGGTCTTACTCTTTCTGTCAATTCGAGCGGCTTCTATTTGTCGGTATTCTTTGTCTTTCTGCTCTCGAACCTCCCGACCCTAATTCTGCTGGCAATCTACTTTGCGAACCAAACAGCGCAAAAGCGAAGAGCAGAGCTTGAGAAAATGAATAAACGAGATTTGTAAGTGCAGATAATAGATATTAGATAAGAGATATGAGATAGAAAGAGTCGCGTGAGGCGCGACACAATATTAAAATATCTATTATCTATTATCTTTTATCTTATATCTAATATCTGGGTAAAAAGCACTTCAAGGAGAACTTTCAGTTCTCCTTGAAGTGTTCTTTTACCCTTATTCTGCTTGTGGCGCGGGCGAGGTTTGCCTGCGTCAATTTGTATTCCTGGCGGCTTTGCTTGTGCAGCAGCGCCTCTTGAGCCTCGTGCGCCGCGGCGGCCGCGCGGTTGAGGTCTATCTCCTCCGGTTTCTCGGCGGAGCTTACGAGCACCAAAACCTTTCCGCCCTCGATTATCATGATTCCAGAGGACACCGCCGCGATTCGCTTGGGTCCCTCCGGCGGGGTAAAGGTCAGTTCCCCCGGCACAATTGCCAAAATTGTGTTGGTGTGTCCGGCTAAAACGCCGAAACTCCCGTCAATCGCCGGTACCGTGAGCGAGATACAGGGGCCCTCGTAAAAGGGGCTGTCTGCCTCGAGAATGGCGAGCGAAAACGGCCTCATGGGTGCTCCCCCTCGGCCTTTGCCTTGGCGATTACGTCGTCCAGCCCGCCGACATTGTAAAACGCGACCTCGGGATAGGCGTCCATCTCGCCGGAGATTATCGCCTGGAAGCCGCGGATTGTCTCGTGCAGGGGGACATAGACGCCGGGGACGCCCGTGAAGCGCTCGGCGACGTGCAGCGGCTGGGATAAAAAGCGCTGGATACGCCGCGCGCGGTGGACGACGAGTCTGTCTTCCGGGGTGAGCTCTTCCATGCCTAAAATGGCAATTATATCCTGTAAATCGGCATATTTTTGGAGCATTTCTTGGACTTTTAGCGTTGTTTCGTAATGTTCGCGCCCGACGATTTCTGCCTCCATTATACGCGAAGTGGACTCCAGAGGGTCGACAGCGGGGTAAATTCCCTGTTCTGAGACCTTTCGGCTCAAAACCGTGGTAGCGTCCAGGTGCGCGAAGGTAGTGGCCGGGGCGGGGTCTGTGAGGTCGTCAGCGGGTACGTAGACTGCCTGTACAGAGGTGATAGAGCCGTTTATGGTGGAGGTTATGCGCTCCTGCAGCTGACCCATGTCGCTGGCAAGGGTCGGCTGGTAGCCGACGGCGGAGGGCATATGCCCCAGCAGGGTCGAGACCTCGCTGCCCGCCTGAACGAAGCGGAAAATATTGTCGATAAAGAGGAGCACGTCGCGGTGGAGCTCGTCGCGGAAATATTCCGCCATGGTGAGCCCCGAGAGCCCCACGCGCATACGCACGCCGGGCGCCTCGTTCATCTGACCGAAGACCAGCGCCGTTTTGTCCGCGACGCCGCTGGCCTTCATCTCGTTCCAGAGGTCGTTGCCCTCGCGGCTCCGCTCGCCGACGCCGGCGAAAATTGAAAAGCCGTTGTGAACCGCGGCACTGTTATGAATAAGCTCTTGAATTAAAACCGTTTTGCCGACGCCAGCGCCGCCGAAGAGCCCGATTTTACCGCCGCGGGCATATGGCTCGAGGAGGTCTATGACCTTGATTCCGGTCTCGAAGATCGTGACCTTCGGGCTTTGCTCATAGAAGGGCGGCGGGGCGCGGTGGATGTGCCAGCGCGGGACGCTTTCGGGTACCGGAGGGAGGGAGTCGATCGGAGAGCCGAATACATTGAACATCCTCCCAAGCGTCGCCTCGCCCACGGGGACCTTTATGCCCTCGCCGGTGGCGAGCACCTCCATCTCGCGGCGGAGATGCTCGCTCTCCGCCATCATTATGCAGCGCACCACTGCCGGAGTTAAGTGGGAGGCGACCTCCATCACGCGCGTTTGACCGTTTACCTCGACGGTGAGAGCCTCGCCGAGCGAGGGGAGCGCGGAGTCTTCAAATTCAACATCAACCACAGCTCCGGAGACCTGTGCAATCTTTCCCGTTTTCAAGCTTTGCCTCCTCCTTAACCGGCTAGGGGTTCGACTCCCTAGCCCTAAGTGCCTTTGCCCCGGCGGAAATCTCCGTCAGCTCACGGGTTATCTCCTCCTGACGGGAGCGCTGATATTGCTTTCCCAGCGTGTCCAGCATCTTGTCGGCGTTGCGCCCGGCGGCGTCCATAGCCGTCATGCGCGCGTTCTGCTCGCTGCAAAAGCTGTCCGTCAGCGCGCTGTAGATGAAGCCGACCATATAGTTGCGCGCGGCGGCATCTAAAACCTCGGTTACCGACGGGACAAAATCGAATACCGGCACTCTTTCCATGGGGCCCATCGCCGCCTCAAAGTGGCTGTGATGAAAGGGCAAAAGCCGCGTCGTGACGCTCTCCCAAGAGACGCCGTTTTTAAAATCTGTGTAGATCATGTAGATAGTTTTAAGCTCGCCGCTATCGAAGCGGTCGAGCAGCCCCGCCGCAATCAGGCGCGCCCGATGCATAGTGGGACTCTGGCCGGTGAATAGGAAGCCGCCGTCAATCGGCACGCCGCGCCGGGTGAAATAGCGACGCCCGTATTCCCCGACGACAAACAGCTCCGTGTCCGGCGTGCGCGCTAAAAACGCGTCGGCGGCTCGGAGGACATTGTGGTTATAAGAGCCCGCCAAGCCCTTGTCCGCCGTAACTACGACACAGCCGTTTCGTCCGGCGGCAGCGCCCTGCGAACGCTGCTCTGCCTCGTCGTGGCTGAAATATCGGCTTTCGGCGTTCGGCGCGAGGCGGAAAATTCGCGTGATCTCCGCCTGCAGCGAGCTGAAATAGGGGCGCGTTTGGTCGAGATTTGCCTTGGCTCGGCGCAGCTTCGCCGAGGAGATCAGCTCCATCGCGTTTGTGATCTTGCGCGTATCGCGAATGCTGCTTATTCTGCCCTTTAGTTCTGCGGCTCCCGGCATAAGTCTTTACCCTCCCCGCTACTGTCGCTTTGAACGCCCGGCGATTCCCAGATTTCTGCGCCTGATGCGATTGTCCTTAAAATACCGCGTGATATCCAAAATATTTGTTCTCATATCGTTGTCCAGCGTCTTGTCGCGGTCTATCTTACTGCACAGCTCCTGCTGAGTGGTCTCGAAGTACCAGATGAGGTCTGCATGGAAGAACTTTATTCGCGCCGTCGGAACCTCAAACATGACGTGGCTCGTAGCGGCGACGAGCGTTATGACCTGCTCATGCAGGCTCATAGAGCGATATTGCTCCTGCTTTAGCAGCTGCATAAGCCTCTGCCCGTAGATGAGAAGCTGCTTTGTAGATTCGTCTAGGTCGCTGGCAAACTGCGTGAAAATCTCCATCTCGCGGTATTGCGCCAGCTCTAGCCTTATTGCCCCCGCTGCCGAGCGCAGAGCCTGGGTCTGAGCCGCGCCGCCGACGCGCGAAACCGACAGTCCGATGTTGATTGCCGGACGCTGTCCCGCAAAGAAAAGGTCGCTCTCGAGAAAAATTTGTCCGTCGGTTATGGAGATTATGTTGGTCGGGATATATGCCGAGACATCCCCAGAGAGGGTCTCGACTATCGGAAGCGCCGTCATGCTGCCGCCGCCAAGCTCATCGGACAGTCTTGCGGCGCGCTCAAGCAGGCGGGAGTGGAGATAGAACACGTCTCCCGGAAAGGCCTCGCGCCCGGGCGGGCGTTCGAGAAGCAGGCTCACGGCTCTGTAGGCCACGGCGTGCTTTGAAAGATCGTCATAGACAATCAGCACGTCCCTGCCCTTTCGCATCAGATATTCCGCCATAGCGCAGCCGGCATAGGGCGCGATATACTGCATGGACGCGGGGTCGCTGGCGGGGGAATGGACGATTGTTGTATAGTCGAGCGCGCCGCGGGCGCGGAGCGTCTCGACCGTTCGGGCGACGGAGCTTGCCTTTTGCCCTATGGCGACATAGATACAGGCGACGTTTTTGCCCTTTTGATTTAAAATTGCGTCGATCGCCATGGCCGACTTGCCTGTCTGGCGGTCGCCGATTATAAGCTCTCTCTGGCCGCGTCCTATGGGAAACATGGCGTCAATAGCCAGAATTCCGGTCTCGAGCGGCACTGAAACGGACTGTCTTTCGACAATTTCCGGCGCGCGCGCCTCAAGCGGCAGATAGCCGGAGGGTCTGATCTCCGGGCCGCCGTCTACGGGAGAGCCTAGGCAGTCCACGACTCTGCCGAGAAAATCTTCGCCCACGGGAACGCCCGCCGTTTTTCCGGTGCTCGTTACGCGGTCGCCGCTGGAGACGTCACCATCTACGCCGAAGACCACGACGCCGACCTCATCGCGCCGCAGCTCCTGCACCATGCCCCTGACTCCGGACTCAAAAACCAAAATTTCGCCGTAAAAAGCGCCCGGAAGCCCCTTTACCGTCGCGATAGAGTCGCCGACAGTGGCGACGTGCCCGACGTGCTCGGCGCGGGAATCGAGAAAAAGCTCGTCAACCCGCTGCCTTATGAGGGGGATTATACCCTCGCCGCTCACCTTTAGCTCCGAGAGCTTTCGGCGCAGCTGCTCTAAGCGCCCCTCGTGGCTCCAGTCATAGACGTCGGAGCCCACGTGCAGGCGAAAGCCGCCCTCGGTGGTCTCGTCGATAATAATTTCAAGCTCCGCGTCGCCGCCATAGACACTGCGCAGGAAGGTCATTATGCCCTCCCTCTGCTTTTCGGACGGAGGTGTTACGCAGTGCAGAAACGCCCTCGCGGGAAGTCCTGCATTCTTCAAGGCTGCGGCTCCCCTTTCCCGGCGACAGCGAGGAATTTATCGTACAGCGCGCTGTCCGTCTCCGCGCTTGAGCTTGCGGCGATGAGCTTTTGCGTAGCCCCGACGACTATGTCGGCAAGCTCCCGACGTGCCTCCTCGAGAAGACGCGTCTTCTCTTCGCGGGCTGCGCCCTGCGCCCGAACAAGAACCGCCGCCGCCTGCTCGCGCGCCTCAATAAGCTCGCGCTCGGCCTGCTCGCGGGTCTCCTTTTCCACGGCAAGCCGCTTGGCGCGAAGCTCATCCTCCGCCTCGGCTATGCGCTTTTCATATTCCTGCTTGAGCGACTCTATGAGCTTCTTCGTCTCGGAGGCCTTTTCCTCGAGCGCCTGATAGTGCGCCTTGCGCTCTTCCATGAATTTCTTCACGGGGTTATAGAGCAGAAGATAAAGCCCCACGGCGAGAATCGCGAAGTTGAAAAGGCTCAGTAAAATCTGCTGCCAGTCTATGTTTAAAGGAATGTTCATGCGGTAAACCTCCTTAGGGCTATAGTACAAACACCAGCAATATAACCACTATCAGCGCATAGATGACGAGGGTCTCTATGAACACAAGCCCCAGCATAAGCGCGGTTCTTATCTTGCTCTCCGCCTCGGGCTGACGCGCTATCGCCTTGACGGCGTTGGAGATTGAAAAACCCATAGCTATCGCGCCGCCGAGCGCGGCTATGCCGATTGTAAGCGCTGAGGCGAGTGCCTTTCCGTTGGTCTCGCTTGCGATTTCTGCGACCTGTGCTGCGACCTCTTCTTCAACCGCCGACTCGTCTTTTGCAGCGTAAGCGGGAGCCGCCGCGCCGATGAGCAGTGTTGCCGCGAGTAAGGTGAGCAGCGCCACCGCAATAAGCTTTTTAAACCGTCTCATAATCTTATCCTCCTAAGCTTTCAGCTTCAATATCGCCCTTGGCGATACGTTTTTTCTTTTTCTTCTCTTTCTTTTCCGGCGGCTCTGTCACCTCGCCGTAGAAGACGCAGGTTAGCAGGGTCAGAACATAGGTTTGAATTAAGGCGTGGAGGAGCGTGAAGAGCACCGCCACCACAACCGGAAGCACAAAGCTCAGGAAAATTACGCTGTAGACCAGCTCCGTCACGAGAAGGCCGCTGAGCAACGCCCCGAAGAGTCTGAAGCTCATTGAAATGGGCAGCGAAAATTCCTTTAGGGCGCGGCCTATCCCGCGCGTCCCGTTGGCTATAACCCCGCCGGAGAGGATAACGCAATAGGACAGGCAGCCCAGCGCAATCGCCCCGTTGATATCCGCCAGAGGCGCGGGCAGCCTCACAGAGGCTCCGCTGACCGCGATAACTTGAATGCCGAACAGCTCCATTAGCGTGCCCAAAAATATATAGACTCCCGCCGCGAAAGCATAGGCTCCCAGAAAGCCGTTTTTGTGGGGGCTGTTTGTCTTTGCCAGACTGTCAAAGTAGTCCACGAGCTTTTCTAAAAGGATTTGCAGCTTGCCGGGGACATATTTAAATTTGGGTATGACAAAGATTCTAAGCGCACCGGCGATAAGAAGCAGCGCCGCCGTGAGCACAAAGCTTGAAATGAGAGCGGGGTTTACGGCCTTAATCCCCAGAAAATTAACTCTGTCTTCCTCGTGCAAAACGGCGTCCCGCATAAGCTCAGGAAGTGTTACGCCGGTTTCCACCGGTTTTATCAGAAAGATTCCGACCAGAAGCGCCGCCATTAAAATTACAATTCCCACCACAGCGCGCTTTGAGAGCTTTTTTGTTTTCATTCGTCACCTCGAATGCAATTCTACTGACGCTTTCTACCTATGATTAGAATGATATTTCCACTGCATTATGTCACAAAGCCTCGGCTATTGAAAGAGCAATAATATATAAATAACACACATTTTTTAGTAAATATGTTGTTCATAATTAATTGGTCTTTTTTTGAGAACTCCATTTACTTCTAAGGGTAGTATATGGTATTATGTGTCGAGGATGATAATATGAACCGCGGGCTGACCATCGGTCAGCCCAAAATATGATGAGAGGCAGGTTTTTTTCCTATGCAGAAAGAAAAACAACCAATGGTGAACGCCTATTTACCGGACGAGCGTCCGCCCTTGGGAAAGCTGCTGCTGTATGCGCTGCAGCAGGTTATCGTAATGTTCCCCGCAACAGTGACAGTCGCCCTTATTACCGGTTTTCAGGTCTCGACGACAATCTTTGCCAGCGGTCTTGCAACACTCTGTTTCATTCTGATCACAGGACGCAAAATCCCCCTTTATTATGGCTCCAGCTTTGCCTATCTGACGGCGATTTCCGCGCTTATGGCGTCAGAGGCTATCACCTCCAGCCTCTCTCCCGAGGCCGCGGCGCAGGTCAACGCCTTTTTAAGCGGACAGGCTGCCGTGCTCCCCGGTGAGGCGATAAGCTATGCGCAGTTCGGAATTATAATGTCCGGTCTGATTTCAATCGTCGCGGGACTTATCGTGAAGGTCTTCGGCGTCAAGGCGGTTGAAAAAATTCTGCCCCCGTCGATCACCGGTTCAATCGCGATGATAATCGGTCTTACCCTCGCCGGAAACGCGCTAGGAGACGCCGCTCCGCAGGCGGCGGCTGCCGGTACTGTCATGGGAAGCAGCTGGGTCTGGGTCGTTTCTCTTGTGACGGTCTTTTCGACGATTTTGTTCTCCCGCTATCTCAAGGGCTTTCTCGGTCAGCTTCCGCTGCTGCTCGGCGCGGCGATGGGCTGCCTGACCGCCGGGGCAATCGCCCTCATCGGCGGCCCGGATATGAGCCTCTTCCGCTCGATTCCGCCGGAAGCGCTCAGCGCCTCTCTCTGGTCTAACGGAGTTTTGGCGGTTCCCGCCTTCACGCTGCCTAAGGCGTCCCTTGCGGCGCTGCTTGCGATTATGCCTATAGCGATAGCGACGATTCCCGAGTCCACCGCGCATATGTATCAGCTGGATATATACGTCAACGACGTTGCCAAGAAAAAGGGCAAGGGCAGATATGATCTCGTCAGTCTGCTTGACCGCAACCTCATCGGCGACGGAATCTGCGACATGATCTCCGGCTTCGTGGGCGGTCCTGCCGGTACGAACTATGGTGAGAACATCTCCACCATGGCGATTACTAAGGTTTTCTCGGTGCCCGTGCTCTTCGTAGCGGCGATAATAGCGATGGTTATCTCCTTCTTCACGCCTCTGGTCTCAGCGATCTATTCCATTCCGCTGGCGGTAATCGGCGGTCTCGAAATCTATCTCTTCGGCGCAATAGCGGCGCAGGGAATTGCGATTATGATTGACAAGTCTGTGGATATGTTCTCCGCGAAGAACATCGCCGTAATCGCGACGATTATGGTGATCGGCATCGGCGGCAACTATGCCTTCGGCGGCAACATCGACTTCTTCGGGGTGCAGGTGCCCTGCATAGCGGGCGCGGCGATCTTCGGAATATTACTGAACGCGATTTTGAGCATCGGCGAAAAGAAAGAAAAAGCGAAATAATAAATGCCACCTAAATAGAGCAGTGCAGCTTGAGGCGAAGCTTCAAGCTGCACTGCTTTTTATCGGTGATTATACTAATCTCAAAACATTGCGTAGCCGTGGGGGATTCCGGGTCAAGCCCGGAATGACGGTGGGGTCGCATGGAGCGACGGGAGTTGCCTTCAAGGACGTCATCCGTTTCCGTCTGCTATGTCCAGCACTATCTTCTGGCACATGAGCAGTCCCGCGCTCGCGGGAACCCAGACTAGGCTGCCCGGGACGCTACGGCGGCCGGGGGGCGGAGCCTCCCTTTGCTCCGGCTCGAGAGCCTCCTCGGGGCTGTAGACCACCGTTAGGCGCTTGATTTCGCGGCGGCGCAGCTCTTTTCTCATCACCCGCGCCAGGGGGCAGTTTTTTGTCTTTGATATGTCGGTGATTTCGAGACGGGTCAAATCGGTCTTGTTGCCCGTGCCGAGCGCGGAGATAATCGGTACGCCGCGCGAAAGCGCCGTTTCGATGAGGTCCAGCTTGTGCGCGACAAGGTCTATGCAGTCGGCGATATAGTCATAGCGCGCGGCGAAGAAAGCCTCGCGGCTTGACGCCTCATAGCGCGCGGGCAGGGCTGTAATATCGGCGGCGGGGTTAATGTCCAGCAGTCTCTCCCGCAGGGCGGCGGCCTTGGGCGCTTCAAGGGTGGAGTGCAGCGCCTCGAGCTGGCGGTTGAGGTTAGAAAGGCTCACCACGTCGGAGTCGATGAGCGTAAGCCGCCCCACACCCGCACGGCAGAGTGCCTCGGCGCACCAGCTGCCCACGCCGCCAAGACCGAACACCGCCACGTGGGCGTTTTTCAGCCGCTCCATGGCGGGGAACCCCAGCAGCATCTCATTTCTCAAAAACATCTCGGACATATGTTAAAAAGCCTCGCAGAGTTTCGCCCGAAGGGCGAAATAAATTTAAATCGTTTTTTTCAGCGGCGTGTACGGTGAAAAAAACACTTTACAGCCCGCGAGTGCCTCGTAGAGGCGCGTTGCGGGCTGCAAATACTCGATTAAATGCTTGCATTTAATCGAACGAAGTTATTTTACAAGAAACTGCGTCCAGCCGAGGGATGCCGGGAAGCTCTCCATCTGTGTCGTCTCCCACTCGGAGTAGGCGGCGGTGCGCAGATCCGTGTCCGTCAGATACTCACGATAGGGCTCGCTCTTACCCACGAAATACATGATGTGATAGCCGGTGTAGGAGCCTTCGTTGAAGACTATGCCCGTGTCGCCGCTCTGACGCGCGGGATCAAATGACCAGTCGTTGAATTCCGGAACCATGGAGCGTTTGGGGAACTTTTCATAGAGACCGCCCTCGCTGTTGATCATGCCGTTGGCGTCCACATCCTCGGAATACTGCTCGGCAAGCGCCGCGAAGCTCTCCTCGGTCTGCTCTCCATCCTTCCACTCCTGCAGAATGCGCTCTGCCTCGGTCAAGGCCTCTTGCTTTGCCTCCTCGGTGAAGGTGCCGTCCTCGGCGGGCGTTACGTTCACGAGAATGTGGCGCACCGCCACGGTCTCATAGCTGTTATCGTCGCGGCCGAGGAAAAACAGGACGTAATACCCCGTGCCGGATGTGTCCGCAATGACCGTCATGTCGCCGTATTTTCTGGAAGCATCCTTGAGCCAGTCGCCATAGGCGGAGCTTATGCTCTTGCCCTGAGAATAGTTTTCCGTCGCCTCGGTTTCGGTAAGCTCTAAGCCCTTTTCCTTGAAAACGTCCTCGGCAAGCGTTCCCTCCGCCGCCTTCGGATCAAAGAGAGCCTCGGAATAGTTATCCTCCGCGATAATAGCGTTGGCCTTCTCTTCGGCCCCGGCCATAGCGGTCTCGGCGTCGATACCGGCTTCCTCATCAGCCGCTCCGCTTATATAGTAGGAGAGGTAGTCGAAGCTGTCATAGTTGTCCTTGTCGGAGGAATATTTCTCCTCCAGCTCGTCCGTGGTATATTGAAAGGACTCTCGCATCGCCTGAGAGTAGAAGGAGGCGACATAGCTCATTTCCAGCAGCTCGCTCACCTTTTTAATGTTAAGCCCCTTGCCGTAGTTGCTGCTCAGGAAGGTGTTGAGATCAGAATAGCCATAGAGCACGTAGTTCGTCTCAAAGCCCTCGATAACGGCGTTCAGCTCCTCCTGCTGCTCCGCATTGAGGGTGAAGCCCGCCTCCTTGGCGCGGGTATAGAGCATAGTCATGTTGCTCATCTGACTCAAGGCCTGTTCCTTGAAATAGTCCTCCCAGGTGCCCTCGCCGAAGGCGGAGCTCTGAGCCGACAGAGACTTGCTGGTGTCCAGCCCCAGATAGCTCACAGAGTCGCCATACTGGGTGACAAAGTTGTTATAGGCGGTTTTATAAAAGAAGCTGAACTCAGCGGCGGTAAACGACTCGTTTCCCACCTTTACCGCTGTAAAGTTTCTGTAGAGCAGGTTTGAATTGAAGCCCACCAAGAAAACCGCCAGCAAAACCAGCACCGCGCTGACAATGGCGATCATTCTGTTTTCTTTTTTTGTCTTCTCGAGAGCCTTCTGCTTCTCGGTCTGACGCTTTTCCACTCCCTGCTGCCGCAACTCGGCGCGGGTTTTCTTTTCTTGTGATGCACTCATTACAATATATCCATCCCTTTTTCACACTTAGGCATTGGGGTTTCGACCCCGTAACGGTCTCTGCGGTCGAAATTCATCTGATTATACACCACTCTCCGCGAGGTTTCAAGTTCAAATATGCTAAATACGCAAATTGCCAAAAAAATATTGCAAATTTTGTCAAGATTTTTTTGCAATAACGCTTGACAAACCCGCGCGAATGTGCATAACTCTGTTGGCAATGTTTATAAACCCCTAAAAATAGACGTTGTTATGCTCCGAAGAATGTGTTAACATATAGCCGTCGGGAACATTTTGACTCTGGTGAGTGTCAAATATTCCGTACCAAAAGATATTGAGGTTTCACAATGAACAATTTAAACAACCTTCGCTTAGCCGTGCTCATCGACGCCGACAACGCCCCAAGGGACATCTTAAAGCCCCTCATGGAGGAGATAGCCGTCTACGGCACGCCCATGATAAAGCGCATTTACGGCGACTGGACCAGCACAAATGTCGGCGGCTGGAAAACGAGTCTCTTAGAGAACGCCGTCACGCCCATGCAGCAATATGCCTACACAACCGGCAAAAACTCCACAGACTCCGCCATGATTATAGACGCTATGGATGTGCTCTATGCCGGAAAGACGGACGGTTTTGTTCTGGTTTCCAGCGACAGCGACTTCACACCGCTGGCGATTCGCCTGCGCGAGAGCGGAATGTATGTAATCGGCGTCGGTGAGCACAAGACCCCGGAGCCGTTTATCAAGGCCTGCGACAAGTTTATATATGTCGAGGTAATCCGCGAGCGGCTTAAAAACGCAGAGGACGAGCAAAAGCCGAAAAATGGCGCAAAAACCGCCGCGAAGCCGAGCGACAAGGCCGCCAAGAACGCCTCCGCGAAAGCTCAGGAGAAACCCGCCTCGAAAAACGTCCCCCACAAGACAATTTCCCTCATTGCCGACTCGATCGCAGACCTCGCGGACGACGACGGCTTCTGCGCCCTCGGCGCCTTGGGAAATCTCCTAGCCAAGAAGCAGCCGGACTTTGACCCGCGCTCCTTCGGCTCGGCAAAGCTCTCGACGATGCTGAGAAACCTGCCGCGCTTTGAGCTGGAGGTTCGCCCCGGCTCTGACCCCAACTCTAAGCCCATGTATGTGAAGGATAAGCAGGCTCAATGAAAATATCCGGCAACAAAACAGCTCCCCGCGCCGCCAAAAAGAAAAAACGGCGCTGGCCCTTCATACTTATCGCCCTCGCGCTCATCATTACCGCCCTGCTTCTGGACAGCGCAAACCGCCTCGTGGTAACGGACTATGAGCTGTCCTATGAGAGTCTGCCGGAGGGCTTTGACGGCTACAGGATTCTCCAGCTGTCCGACCTGCACCGCAAGCAGTTCGGTGACGACAATTCCCGCCTGCTGGAAGCCGTAGAGGAGAATAATCCGGACATAATTGTCCTAACAGGCGATTTTATTAACCGCGCCCTCTCTGGGAAGGCGTCGAATCAGTCGGAGGAGCTGCGCTTCTTTTTGGAAAAACTGCCGGATATTGCGCCCTGTTACTTCGTCAGCGGCAACCACGACTGGGCAAGTCTTGAAATCTCTGCCCTCTCGACGCTTTTGGGGGAGTGCGGGATAAAATATCTGCACAACGAGTTTGTGTTTTTGGAAAAGGGCGGCGACTCGATAATTCTCGCCGGAGTTGAGGACCCGAACGGCTCGGCGGACATGACGAAGCCCGACGAGCTTGTGCAGTATATGAACACCGCCTATCCCGATAAATTTGCGGTTCTGCTCGGGCACCGCAACGACTGGCTGGAAAAATATCCGGAGCTGGACGTCGAGCTGATCCTCTCCGGCCACGCCCACGGCGGGGTTGTGCGCCTGCCGCTTATCGGCGGCGTTTTCGGCACGAATCTGGATCTGTTTCCCAAATACGACGCCGGTCTGTTTAACGAAGGCGGCTACGATCTCATACTCTCCCGCGGCCTCGGGAATTTTAACGCGATCCCGAGGTTTTTGAATAACCCCGAGGTTGTGTGTGTAACACTGCGGAAGGGCAGATAAAAGATAATAGATATTAGATAATAGATATTTTTCAAAAAAATGTCATAATACAAGCTCCCGTGCATATACATATATAGTGCAGCTAATTTTAGCTGCGTAATATGTCATATGAAAGGGGCGAGGTTATGGAAAAAGACATAGACGATCTCATCTTCGACGGTGAAGCGGGACTGCCCAGTGACAGATAACAATTCTAGCGGTGCGCGATTAGCGCGCAATTTGGAAATACTTAATCTGTCAAGAAACACCCTGTGAAAGCGACTCTTTCACAGGGTGTTATCTTATTGGGATATATTCTTTATAACAATTCTCCATCGCGGCGATTATTGTGTTTTCACGACCGTGATCTTCTCCGGAAGAGAGCCGGCACTGCCGGAGATTGGCTCTTCCGCCGCGCGGCCGAGCAGCAGAGCCGAGAGAAGCTCCTCTGAAATCTCCTCGCCCGGCACTAGCAGCGCAACTCCCGGCGGATAGCGCCAGACATATTCCGCCGCGACTCGACCCACGCACGCCTCCAGCGGGACCGCTTCGCGCGGCGTGTGAAGCGCCTCTAGAGCCTCCATACGCCTTGTGGGAAGCTCTGTCGGAAATTGAACGCCATTCCCACTTTCAGTCCTGTGCGAGACTGATTTCGTTGTACTTGTCCCACCAGTTGGCTTTGAGGGCAAGCCTGTGTGCGTATATTCCCCACTTGACAGCTCGTCGTCGAGTGCTCTCAGTGCTCTTGTGAGCGCCAGCGTGTTCTCGTCACAGTCCAGAAGTCCGGTCATTGCTATGCAAAAGCCCCGGGACGCCGTCTCGCAGTAAATTCCGAAACGCTCTCGCAAAAGCCGCGACAGCTCGATTCCGCTGATACCGGCTTTAGTGCAGTCAATTATGATTTTGCTTCGGTCGAAGTCCCAGACACTGTTCGGCGCAAGCCCTTTCACCCGATAGCCCGGCGTACCGCGCCTGAGCTGACACTCAAAAAGCTCGCCGTGCCCCGGCGTTTTGAGGCTTCGCAGGGCGCTTGCTGCCGCGTCGAAGCGGTCAAGCCTTGCTTCCCAATCGCCAAAGAGCTGTTTGCCGCGCTTTTCAATGAGCGCGACAGTCCCGTCGATGGACGCCATGAGAGGGTAGGACGGGCTGCTGGTTTGAAATATGCCCAGCTGCGTCTGAAGCTCGGCAGCGGTCACAAGCGCGCTGTTTAGGTGCAAAATCGCCGTCTGCGTAAGCCCCGCGAGGGTTTTGTGGACGCTTTGAATTACAATATCCGCCCCGGCTTTCACTGCCCCGGCGGGAAAGGCTCTCGACAGTCCGAAATGCGCGCCGTGGGCGCTGTCGACAATGAGCGGGCAGCCGTACATGTGGCAGATTATCGCGATGTCGGCGATGTTGCTGACGATCCCCTCATAGGTGGGGCTTGTCAAAATGACCGGCGCGCCCGGAGCCAAGCGCACCGCCGCCTCCACGCTCTCCGGTGTAATACTGCCGCTAAAGCCTAGGTTTTCTGCCGTGGGTGCGGCTATGTAAATAGTCTTAAGCGCGCAGAGCTGCGCGGCGTTATAGACCGAGCGGTGGCAATTTCGCGCCATTATGAGCCTGTCTGAGCCTGTGGCGAGAGAAAGTGCGCGCACCGCCGCCAGAATGCCGCCGGTGGAGCCGTTTACCAGGAAAAAGCACCTCTGACTGCCCCAGAGCGCCGCTGCACGTCGCTCCGCCTCCTTTAAAATCCCGCGGGGCTCGTGGAGATTGTCAAAGCCCTCCAGCTCCGTTATGTCATAGGCCGCGCCCAGCTTCTCGAGAAACTGCACTCCCGCGGCGTTTCGCTTGTGTCCCGGCATGTGCAGCGTCACGGCTCGGGAGTTCGAAAGCTGCTCTAATGCCGAAAACAGCGTTGTGTATCCGTCCATAATTGTGTCCTCTTTTGGCGCTTTTTCAAAAAATCACTAACTAATTTCGCACTCCCGATATAAAAACAAACTCAAGCCCTATGCGGGGTTTGAGTTTGAGTTGGGGGTCAATTTAAGTGCTTAAGCGAGCTCATTGAGCTTGCGCGTAAGCTGCGACTTCTTGTTGGCCGCGTTGTTCTTGTGGATAATGTGCTTCGTTGCGGCATGGTCAACGGTCTTGACGGCAACCTTATAGGCATCGACGGCTGCGTCGCGGTTACCCTCGGCAATCGCCGCGTCAAACTTCTTTATGTTTGTTTTCATCAGGGATTTGTCAGCCCTGTTTTTCGCGTTCTGTTGCTTGCTCAGCGCGTCCCGCTTCATAGCGGATTTTATGTTGGGCATTGTTTGTGCCACCTCCTCCTATAAGACTTGCAAAGCCTGTCCCAGACTCCGCGGAAACTAATTTTACCACTAGTGCGCGAGTATTGCAAGCATTTTTTTGCCGGATTTGAAAGTTTTTCTTCCTCTGAGCGGAAATTCTCTCGAAAAGCGTATACACGCGCCGTGATATAGTCAAACTAAGAGAAATATGAGTAGAATTGAAAGAAGGCAAGCTATGAAACAGATGCCCAGAACCGACCTTGCAGCGGAGGTGCGCGATATTCTCCGCGAGGCCAGCGCCAATGAAATCTCCGGCGTTGAATTCAGCGAGGAGAAATATAACGGCATTAATTACCATATTTTGGAATTGCTGACTGATGAGGCCTCTGAAAAGATGGGCAAGCCCAAGGGCGTCTATTGCAGCGTTGAAATTGAGCCGGTTATGCGGCGGGATTCTGACATTTTCCCTTCGGCGGTGCAGGCCGCGGCAAGCCTAATTCGCAGGTTTATGCCCGAAAACTCGCCGTCAACCGTGCTTGTTGCGGGCTTGGGCAATCGCTCAATTACGCCCGACGCCGTCGGTCCTCTGGCGACGGATGCGACTTTGGTTACCCGACATCTAAAGCAGTTTATGCCGCGTGACTTCGCGGCCTTCAGAGACGTTGCTGTGATAACTCCGGGCGTGCTTGGCACGACCGGAATCGAGAGCGCCGTCTATATCAAATCAATTTGTGACGCAATGCACCCCGACTGGGTAATTGTCATCGACGCGCTCGCCGCCGGTGGGATGGACAGGCTCTGCCGCACGCTTCAAATTACCAACACCGGTATCACCCCCGGCTCCGGCGTCGGGAACAGCCGCAATGCGATTAATACGGAAACGCTTGGTGTTCCGGTCGTTGCGGTCGGCGTCCCGACTGTTGTTGATCTTAGAAGTCTGCTGCCCGACAGCGTCGAGGCCTTGCCCACGCTTGAAAACGGCGGCGGCGAGATGATTGTTACCCCGCGCGGAATCGACTCTCAAGTCGCCTGCATTGGCCGCGTGATCGGCTATGCGGTCAATCTCGCGCTGCACGACGGGATTACAATCAGCGATATTGATTTACTTCTCGGGTAAGCTGGTCACAATAGGGCGTCGGCGTCGCAACGCCGACGCCCTATTGTTTCACGTGAAACATTTATGTTTTAAATAAATTTCCAATATGGAAATAAAAACATTGAAATATTTGTCTCTTCGTGATAGAATGTGTCAAGATGAGAATTTGAAATAGATATTGCGCGGCTCATCTGTTGTGGGGAGGGTTCAAATGGCTAAAGCTGTTGCTGTTGTTAACCAAAAGGGTGGCGTCGGGAAGTCGACCACTTGTATAAATCTCTGTTACGCGCTAAAGTCACTCGGGAAGCGTGTGCTGCTCTGTGACTGCGACCCGCAGGGAAATTCTACCTCGGGGATGGGTCTTGAGAAGGGCGCGGGACCGGGAACCTATGACGTTCTGATGAACGGCGTCATGGCGAACGCTGCCATTGTCAGCACAAAGTACGGCGATGTTCTGCCCGCAAACAGAGACTTATCAGGTGCATTAATCGAGTTGGTTTCGGCGATAAGCCGCGAATTCATCCTAAAAGACGCCTTAGAACCGATTTTTAACGACTATGACTACATATTTCTGGATTGTCCGCCCTCGCTTGAGCTGCTTACGCTCAACGCTCTTTGCGCGGCGGAAAGCCTTATAATTCCGGTTCAGTGCGAATATTTCGCACTGGAGGGTCTCACAGACTTAATCGGAACCCTCAAGGCGGTTAACGCGCATCTGAATCCGGGGCTATACATCGAGGGAATTCTCTTGACGATGTATGATTCGCGAACAAACCTGTCCTCCGAGGTCGCCGAGGACCTAAGAAACTACTTCCCCGGCAAGGTCTTTGAAACGCATATTCCTCGAAATGTGCGCGTAAGCGAGGCTCCGAGCTACGGGAAGCCCGTAATCGCCTACGATCGCTCGTCAAAGGGCAGCCGTGCTTATCTCAAGCTGGCAAACGAATTCCTCAGCAAACAGAGAGAGCTAATATATAAATAAGAAAGAAAACATATACAAATATGAATTGGAAGCTCTGAATGAGTCATCGTTTATGATACATACAGGAGCTCCAAAAACAGTGGGGGTGTGGAAACTGCCGGATAAAACACAAAAAAGAAGCCTTGGATCGGGTCTGAGCGCGCTATTTGGCGATGCAGACGCCGGAAGCGGGCTTGACGGAGCACTATTCGTCAAAACAGAGCGCGTAGAGCCGCGCGAGGGTCAGCCGAGGCACCACTTCGATGAAGAGGCGCTGTCGGTTCTCGCGGACTCGATAGCGCGCCACGGAATGCTGCAGCCGATAACCGTGCGTAGACTTCCGAACGGCTACTATCAAATAATCGCCGGTGAACGCCGCTGGCGCGCGGCGCGTCTCGCCGGACTGCAAACCGTCCCCGTGCGCGTTATGACGGCGGACGACCGTCGGACGGCGGAGCTGGCGCTGGTTGAAAACCTGCAGCGCGAGGATCTAAATCCCGTGGAGGAAGCTCGCGGCTATGCAAAGCTCATGGAGGAATACGGTCTGACGCAGGACGAAACCGCCCAGAGCGTTGGAAAATCGCGCCCTGCAATCGCAAACTCGCTTCGGCTGCTGGGACTTCCGATGGAAGTAATAGGTCTCTTAGAGGACGGCAGCCTCTCCGCCGGACACGCGAGAGCGCTGCTTGCGATTCACGACGAGCGAACCTGCATCGCCTCCGCGAAAAAAGCCGTCGCGGAGTCTCTGAGCGTGCGCCAAACCGAGAGGCTGGCTGCTAAGATCGCTGAAAATCTCGCGCGGGAGGTCGCCTCAGAACCGCAGCAGAACCTTATCGTCGACTACACCGCCGAGGCCGAAAAGCAGCTCACGGGCGCTCTTGGGCGCAAGGTAATCATAAAAGACGGCAAAAAGCGCGGCAAAATCGAGCTGGAATACTACGGCGCAGACGACAGAGAAGCCCTAATCAGCACGCTGCTTCGGCTAAAGAAGTAACTATTTTGAGGGCAATTCTCGAAATCAGCGCATAATTCCGCCGCTTTTGTACTACAATAATACTAATTTCCGGAAACAAATTACATTAAATAAGATAATCAAAGTCATTAAGGAGCTAAACTAATGCTGGACGTCAAGCTAATCCGTGATAATCCCGAGGACATCAAACGCCGCCTCAACGACAGACTCATAAACTGCGATGAGCAAATTGATCGCATTATGGTGCTGGACGCTTTGCGGCGAGAGCTCATACAAAAAACCGAGACCGCAAAGAGCGAGCAGAACAAGGTCTCCAAGGAAATCCCGCAGATGAAGAAGCAGGGATTGGACACAGCGCCGATTTTCGAGAAGATGAACGTCCTCAAGGAGCAGATCAAGGCCTCCGAGCAGCAGCTTCGCGAGGTTGAGGACGAATATTCCGAGCTTTTACTCTCTCTGCCGAACCTGCCCGATGGCGATCTCAAGCCCGGCGGGAAGGAAAACAACACTCCCCTTTCGTTTTTTGAGAGCAAGTTTCAGCCGGAGGGGGAAAAGAACCACTTCGATCTGTGCTCTGATCTCGGAATAATCGACTATGAGCGCGGCGCGAAGCTTGCCGGAAGCGGATTTTGGATTTATCGCGGGCTTGGAGCAAGGCTGGAATGGGCTCTGCTGAACTTTTTCATCGAGAATCACTCCGCGGACGGCTATGAGTTCATGATGGTTCCGCATATGCTCAACTATGAGTGCGGCCTTGCCGCCGGACAGTTCCCGAAATTTAAGGACGACGTCTATTGGCTCGACGAGGGCGAGGAGAACAGGCATTTTATGCTCCCGACAGCCGAGACCGCCCTTGCGGGGCTGCACCGCGACGAAATATTGACTGAGGCGTCTCTTCCGCGCAAATATGTCGCCTACTCCCCCTGTTTTCGCCGTGAGGCGGGCAGTTATCGCTCCGAGGAACGCGGCACCCTTCGCGGGCACCAGTTCAATAAGGTCGAGATGTTCCAGGTAACCGCCCCCGAGAAGTCGATGGAAGCCTTTGAGGAGCTTGTTGTGCGCGCCGAAAACCTTGTCCGCGCGCTGGGACTCAAGTTCCGGACGGTCAAGCTTGCCGCCGGTGACTGCTCGGCGTCGATGGCGAGAACCTATGATATAGAGGTCTATATTCCCTCTATCAAGGACTATAAAGAGGTCTCCTCTGTCAGCAACGCGCGGGACTATCAGGCTCGGCGCGGGAACATCCGCTTCCGCCGCGAGGACGGAAAAATTGAGTTCTGCCACACGCTCAACGGCTCTGGCCTTGCCACCAGCCGCGTTCTTCCCGCTATTGTCGAGCAGTATCAGCTCTCCGACGGCAGCATCATGGTTCCCGAGGTTCTCCGCCGCTTCCTAAACGGCCGCGAGAGGATTTCAAAGGACGATTAGAATAAGCTCCCCAGCAGACCGCATATAAATTCCATATTTTCCCATATCGAGCCGGGCGTTCTAAAAGTGACGTCCGGCTTTTCGTAAAAATAAGGAGGTCTCCCTTGAAAATGCTTCGTCGGTTGTTAGACGCCTACATATATTCCGACACTCTCAGTTACAGAGCCAGAATGTCCAACATGACGTTTCTGACAAGCGTCGGCGTCTCAAGTCTGGGGCTGCTCTTCAACATAATAATTAGCGGTACGCCCGCTATCAGCATACTTTTGGCGGTCATGATCGTTTCCAGTGTTATCATATTCTATATTTCAAATCGCAAGGGTCTGCAGCTTGCTGTCTCCTGGGGCGAAACTATATTGATGAACACCGTCTTCCTGCCGCTCCTTATCTTTTTTACCGGCGGTCTGCACAGCGGCAACACGGCGGTTCCGCTCATGGGAATGGTTGTTATCGTGGTTGTCCTGCGCGGGAACAAGCGCTATCTGCTGCTTGCCCTGACCCTGCTTTGGTACACGCTTCTGGAGATTTTATCGCTCAGCTATCCGAACGCCCCGATAATCGGCGTCGAAACCGCCGCGCTGGACGAGAATATCACCTTTTTATACAACGTCGCCTGTATGGTGCTCTCGGTCATATTCATCTCGGCTCTTATTGTCTATCAGTTCAGCCTCTACGCTCTGGCGCGCAAAAGAGCTTTGGAGCTGGCAGAGCGCATAGATTACCGCTTGAGGCAGCAGCTGATGGTCTCTCATATATCCCAGAGCTTTCTGGGCAAGGGCGACACGGGCAAGAAAATTCAGCGCGCCCTTGAGGCTCTCGGAGAATTCTTAGACGCGTCGCGGGTTGCGATCGTAAAGCGCGGCGAGGACGGCACGCTTTGCCGCCCGAAATGCTTCTGGATATCCTCTCCGGAATATGAGCTGCCGGAGGAAGGAACGCTGGGCGGCTTCGACGAATCGGTTGCAGACATTTTTCCGCCCGTCGTGCCCAAGAGCGAGGCGGCTATGCAAATAGTTTGCAGTAATGTGGAAACCGACCGGAACGGCCGCTTCGCTGCTTGGCTGGCCGTCGGAATCAAAGCCTTCGTCTGGGTTCCGCTCTATATAGACGGCGAGTATTGGGGCTGCCTCAGCGTTGAGGACTGCGCAGGGCCTCGCGACTGGAGCTCTATAGACAGCAACCTTGTGAGCATAATCGCCTTCTCAATCGCCGGCGCCATTTCCCGAAATCTGATGGACATAAAGCTCAACGACGCCCTTGAGCAGGCCTTAGCGGGCGCTCAGGCGAAGAGTGAGTTTCTCTCGAACATGAGCCACGAAATGCGCACCCCCATGACCGCGATAATCGGAATGTCCGACATTGGTTTGCGCGCCGAAAGCATCCTGCGCAAGGACTATTCCTTCACGAAGATTCAAGAGGCCTCGACTCATCTTTTGGGCGTTATTAACGACGTTCTGGACATTTCGAAGATAGAGGCAGGCAAGCTTGAGCTGTCCTCTGCAGAGTTTATATTTGAAAAAACCCTTCAAAAGGTTCTGAATGTTGCCAATTACCAGCTTCTCCAGAAGAATCAAGTGCTTAAGGTCTACTGCGACCCCGAGATTCCCTATTCGCTTGTGGGCGACGACCAGCACTTGGCTCAAGTCATAACCAATCTGCTCTCCAACGCGATAAAATTCACGCCGGAGGGCGGCGTAATTGAGGTCAACGCGCGGTTCAAGGGCGAGAGCGCGGGTCTGTGCGATATATCTATCTCGGTAAAGGACAACGGTATCGGGATGAACGAGGAGCAGCAGGCCTTGCTCTTCTCCGCTTTTCAGCAGGCCGATCGGAGTGTCTCCCGCCGCTTCGGCGGAACGGGTCTCGGGCTTGCAATTTCAAAGAGCATAGTTAACCTAATGGGCGGCGACTTCGATGTAAGCTCCTCGCCGGGCTCCGGCTCTGTTTTCTGCTTCAATGTGCTTATGCCGCGCGGCACTCAGACCTTTTCGGTACAGGACGCGCTTGAGGATTATGAGCTGCCTCACAAACGCGCGCTCGTCGTGGACGACGACCCGGACACTCTGGAGCACTTCTCAATGCTTGCCGAGGAGCTGGGACTGCCCTGCGACGAGGCTCTGAGCGCCCTGGAGGCCGTTGCTCTTATTGATAAGCACGGCGCCTATGATCTGTATTTCATCGACTGGAGAATGCCTGAAACGGACGGCTTGGAGCTGTCCGAGAAAATACGTGAAACCTCCGGCTCCGTGCCGATTATAGTCATGATAACCGCCGCGGACTGGGGCAGCGTCGCCGATGAGGCTCAGCGGGCGGGCGTAAACTCCGTTATTCAAAAGCCGCTTTTTGCCTCTTCGATTATAGACTCCCTCACCGAATGTCTGGGCTCTGAGCGGCGCTCTCTCGGTGACGCCGACGCGATTCCGAATTTTTCAGACCGCACGATTTTGCTTTCTGAGGACGTTGAAATAAACCGCGAAATCGTCCTTGCCTTGCTCGAGCCTACCGGTGTTGCTGTCGACACCGCCGAAACCGGTGCGCAGGCTCTGGCGTCTTATACGGCGGCGCCGGAGAAATATTCGCTGCTGCTCATGGATTTGCAGATGCCCGAGATGGACGGCTTCGAGGCAACTCGCCGGATCCGTGCCTTCGAGCTTCAAAACGCGCTCCCCCGCCGCCCGATAATCGCCATGACTGCGAACGTTTTTCGCGAGGACGTTGAGAAGTGCCTTGCCGCCGGTATGGACCAGCACTTGGGCAAGCCCATAGAACCGGATGAGCTGATTCGGGTCCTTAGGGAGTATATGCTGTAGGGTATGAGGCATAGCGTTTTTCCCTCTTGCCAAGGGGCAGTAAGGGTGATAAACTGTTTATGTCAGATAAAAAGATTGGAGGTATGCGCCGTGTTTGTAATTAATTGCAGCTTTACAAGTGAGACCACCAACATGTATGACTTCTTTAAGCTTCTGGAGAACGAGGGGCTTGTTGCCGCGTCCCGCGAGGACAAGGGCAACTTGAAATATGCCTTATATGTGAACGCAGAGGATCCCAAGAATATGCTGCTCATTGAGCAATGGGAGAGCGAAGACGATATGAAAGCGCACGCGGCCTCGGATATTGCCGCGAAGTTTGTTGCCCTGTGCGATGAATACGGCGTGACGCCCAGCGCGGACATATACGAGGGATAGAGCCGGGGCTTCTCAGAAAAGGCGCGGATTTCTGCTGAAGAGAGAAGTTCGTGCCTTATATTATCTTGTTAGGAGATTATATGAAAAAAAGCAACGATAATAGTACGAAAAGCAACGATAATAATAAGAAAAGCAACGTTAACAAAAAGAAAAAGCATAGCTTTGGTTCGGTGTTTTCGATTGTGCTGTATATGTTCTGCGGGGCAGTCTGCGGTTTTCTATCCGCCGTCTCCCTGCCGGAGGAGAACGCTTTTGTCTGGTGGTATATAGCAATTGTCTGTATTGTTCTGGGTATGCTTCTCCAGTTAGCCGCACACGAGGCGGGACATCTGGTCGGCGGTCTGATTAGCGGCTATGGCTTCGGCTCTTATCGGCTGGGCTCGCTGATGTTCAAAAAGGAAAACGGAAAACTCGTGCTGAAGAGCTATTCCCTCGCAGGGACCGGCGGGCAGTGCCTGATGGTGCCGCCGGAGCCATACGACCCCGAGATGCCCGTTATGCTCTATAATTTCGGCGGGGCAATCGCGAATCTGATTCTCGCGGCGCTTGCCTTCGGCTGCTATTTTCTCTTCAAGGCACCCGGTTTTGTTGAGGTTATCCTGCTTTCGACGGGGGTGCTGGGGCTTGGTATAGGACTCATAAACGGGCTGCCTCTGCGGCTCGGCACGGTCAATAACGACGGCTACAACGCCCTCGAGCTGCAACGCGATCCTGAGAGCAAGTGGTGCTTTTGGATGCAGCTTCGGCTGGCGCATCTGACGGACGTCGGCGTAAGGCTGCGGGATATGCCCGCCGAGTGGTTTGAAATGCCCTCGCGAGAGAAGCTGAAGCACAGCCACTGGGCGGCTTTGGGTGTTTTTGTCTGCAACCGCGCGGAGGACGAGCACGACTTTGAAAAGGTGCGGCGTTTGGGAAACGAGCTGCTCGAAAATGCCGACGGAATGGTCGATTTGCACCGCTATTTGATAGAGGGCTCGCTCATTTTCGCGGAGCTGTTGACCGAGGCGCGGCCGGATGAGATAGAGCGGCTATATACGAAGAAAACGGCGCAGTTTTTAAAGGCCGCCTCGAAGAGCTTAACTGTTATTCGTATACTCTATGCCTATGAGCTGCTCTTTAAAAAGGACGAAAAGGCGGCGGAGAAATGGCTACAAAAGTTCGAAATAGCCGCGAAAAAGTACCCCTTCCCCGCCGATATCGCCTCCGAACGCGAGCTGATTTCCCTCGCAACAGCCAAAGCTAAGGAACAATCCTAATCCCCAATTCCTCCACCGAAGTTCCGATTTACGCGCATATCTATAATATTTAGCATATTATCTATTATCTATTAACTATTATCTGTCTCTCCCCGTATACTGGTACAGCAACTATGGGGAGGACAGTAGATGGGTGCAATTTCGGAGTGGGGATATGCTTGGCAGGCACTGGCGGCGACGATGATGACCTTTGCTTTTACGGCGGCGGGGTCTGCGATGGTGTTGTTCTTCAAGGAGATAAATAGGGCAATTATGGACACTTTTTTGTCGCTGGCGGCGGGGGTTATGCTTGCGGCGGCTTTCTGGTCCTTGCTTGCACCCGCCGTAGACCTAGCCGGAGCCCTCTCCCAGCCGGCCTGGTTACCTGTCTGTTTTGGCTTTTTGGCAGGCTGTGCCCTGCTTTTTATCGGCGAGAAACTGTTCTGTTTGGCTCAGAATTCCTCGCGGCGAAAAATCGCTGACCGCTCTGATAAGTCATATTTACCGGAGTTTTCTGACATTTCTCGAACTTCTGACGGCGTTGCGGCTGGCGTTCCCGATTCTTTCGGGCAGGGAGCTCGGCGGTGCGGGCTGCTTATCACCTCTATAACGCTGCACAACATTCCCGAGGGTCTTTCCGTCGGGGTCGCCTTCGGCTGTGTCGCCGCAAAGCTCGTCGGCGCAAGCGTTCCAGCGGCTTGGCTGCTGGCTTTTGGGATTGCGCTTCAGAACTTTCCGGAGGGGGCTCTGATCAGTTTGCCGCTGCGCCGGGAGGGGATGAGCCGAAAAAAGGCCTTTCTGGTGGGTAGCTGGACGGGGGCTGTAGAGCCCCTAGCGGGGGTTGTGGGGGTGCTGGGGGTGCTCTTGATGCGCTCGCTTCTGCCCTTCCTGCTCTCCTTTGCCGCCGGAGCGATGATTTATGTAGTTGTGGCGGAGCTGATTCCCGAAAGTCAGCTGAGCGGGAAAAAAGCTCTCGCGACGCTCGGGGTCATGGGCGGTTTTGTGCTCATGACGGTACTTGAATTAATAATGATGTAGTGGCAGAGTTTTTTTGACAGTTCGTTTCATATGTGCTACAATCTGCTTTGACAAAGAGAGAGGGGGGCTTTAAGTTGGAGCAGAACTTTTTTGCGCTCATTTCGCGTATGCGTTATATCGGGCGCTGGGGGCTGATGCGCAACAGCCTTCCGGAGAATGTGCAGGAGCACAGCCACATGGTTGCGGTGCTCGCGCACGCGCTTGCCGTTATAGGCCGGGAGCTTTTCGGGAAGACGGTCAGTCCCGAGGCCTGTGCGGCGGCGGCGCTCTATCACGACGCCTCTGAGATTTTGACCGGGGATTTGCCGACGCCCATAAAGTATAACAACGACGAGATTCGAAAATCCTATAAGGATATAGAGCGCGCGGCAAGCCGGAGGCTTTTGGATATGCTGCCCGAGGCGCTTCGCGGAGCCTTTTCAGAGCTCTTGCTCGAGGCCGACGAGGACGTAACCGCCTATGTCAAGGCGGCAGACAAGCTCTCGGCTTATATCAAGTGCGTCGAGGAGCGCAAGGCGGGTAACAATGAGTTTCTCTCTGCTGAGGCTCAGCTTTTGGAGACGCTGGAGAAGAACCCTCTGCCGGAGCTTAAATACTTTATCGAGCACTTTGTTCCCGCATTTGAGCTTACGCTCGACGAACTGGGCACCATGCAATAAATTTGTCGGAAGAGGGCTACTGGTCAAAACTCTAACACTCATAAATGGGAGAATATATTTATGAAGAATACCGAAAAGTCAATGGAAAAGCTCGTGGCGCTCTGCAAGGGGCGGGGCTTTGTCTATGCCGGAAGTGAGATTTACGGCGGGCTTGCCAACAGCTGGGACTATGGCCCGCTGGGGGTGGAGCTTAAAAACAACGTCAAGCGCGCCTGGTGGAAGAAATTCGTGCAGGAGAGCCCCTATAACGTCGGGCTCGACTCCGCGATTCTCATGAATCCGCAGGCTTGGGTCGCCTCCGGGCACGTCGCGACCTTTAACGATCCGCTTATCGACTGCAAGAGCTGCAAGATGCGCCACCGCGCGGATAAGCTAGTCGAGGATTGGAACGCGGAGAACGGCGTGAAGGACGTCACCGTCGAGGCGATGGATAACGACGCGCTCATTGCCTATATCCGCGAGCGGCAGATACCCTGTCCCGGCTGCGGCAAGAGCGACTTTACCGACATACGCAAGTTTAACCTCATGTTCAAGACCTTTCAAGGGGTCAATGAGGACACCGCCGCGACGGTCTATCTGCGCCCCGAGACGGCGCAGGGCATTTTCGTCAATTTCAAGAACATTCAGCGCACGACGCGCCGCAAGGTTCCCTTCGGCGTGGGGCAGATCGGTAAGAGCTTTCGCAACGAGATTACGCCGGGCAACTTCATCTTCCGTATTCGCGAGTTTGAGCAGATGGAGCTGGAGTTTTTCTGCGAGCCGGGCACAGACCTCGAGTGGTTTAAATACTGGCGCAGCTTCTGCCACAACTGGCTGCTCTCTCTGGGGCTGACGGGCGAAAATCTCCGATTGAGAGATCATGAGCCGGAGGAGTTATCCCATTATTCTAATGCGACGACGGATTTTGAATTCCTCTTCCCCTTTGGCTGGGGCGAGCTGTGGGGGGTCGCCGACCGAACCGACTTTGATCTCAAGGCGCATCAGATCACCAGTGGACAGGATATGACATATTTCGACCAAGAGAAAAACGAGCACTATCTGCCCTATGTCATTGAGCCGTCATTGGGCGCGGACAGGGTGACGCTGGCGTTTTTAATCGACGCCTATGACGAGGAGGTCGTGGACGCCGAGAAGAAGGACAGCCGCGTTGTGCTCAGGCTGCATCCGGCTCTCGCGCCGATAAAGTGTGCGGTGCTGCCGCTCTCGAAGAAGCTGGGCGAGCGGGCGCAGGAGCTGTTTCATAGCTTGCAGAAGAGCTTTATGTGCGAATATGACGAGTCCGGCTCCATCGGCAAGCGTTATCGGCGGCAGGACGAGATCGGCACGCCGTTCTGCGTGACCTATGACTTTGACAGTGAAAATGACGGCTGCATCACGGTGCGCGAGCGCGACAGCATGGCTCAAGAGCGGGTCGAGATAGCGGGGCTCGCCGAGTATATTGGAAAGAGGCTCGAATTTTAATACAAAAAATCGAGAGCCGAGCGATTCGCTCGGCTCTGATTTATCCGCTGAAAGATGGTGTTGTGTATGAAGGATGGTTTTATTAAAGTCGCCTCCGGTACGCCGGAGGTAAAGGTCGCGGACGTGGATTTTAACCGCGAGGCTGTGTTGCGCGTTATCGCGCAGGCGGAGGACGCGGGAGTTAAAATTCTGTGTCTGCCGGAGCTTTGCCTGACGGGCTATACCTGTGGGGATTTGTTTTTTCAGGAGGTTCTGCTGAATGCGGCGAGGCGGGCGCTGGATGAGATTTTGGAGCGCACAAAGGAAACGGATCTGCTCTTTGCGCTCGGGCTTCCGGTGCGGGATCGGGGAAAGCTCTTTAATTGCGCGGCGGTCTGCTGCCGGGGGGAGCTTCTAGCTCTTGTGCCCAAGACCTATCTGCCGAATTTCGGCGAGTTTTATGAGAAGCGTTGGTTCGAGCAGGGCGATAGCGAGCCGGTGATTTTTCGCTGCTCGAGTCTGCCGGAGCTCGGCGTCGGGGTGGAAATCTGCGAGGATTTGTGGGCTCCCGAGCCGCCCAGTGTGCGCTTGGCGCGGGGGGGCGCGACGGTTATTTTGAATCTCTCTGCCAGCGACGAGCTGGCGGCGAAGGCCGAATATCGGCGCGCGCTGGTCTCGGGGCAGTCTGCGCGGCTTGTGTGCGGCTACATCTATGCCGACGCGGGCGAGGGCGAGAGCAGCACGGATATGGTCTTTGCCGGACACGATCTCATCGCGGAAAACGGGATAGTTCTCGCAGAAAAACGCTTCCACACGGGGCTTGTAATCTCCGAATTGGATATAAACCACCTGGTTTATGAGCGCAATAGGATAACAACCTATCCAGCCGAGCTTGAGACGAAGACGGTGGAGTTTTCTTTGGAAGTATCCGAGACTGCTCTTTCGAGAGTTTTTGAGCCGCTGCCCTTTGTGCCGAGGGACGCCCTCAAGCGCGCGGAGCGTTGTGAGGAGATTGTTACCATAGCAGCCTTGGGGCTAAAGAAACGGGTTTTGCACACCGGGGCAAAGCGGCTCGTTCTCGGGCTTTCCGGCGGGCTGGACTCGACTCTCGCACTGCTGCTTTCGGCGAAGGCGCTCGCTCTTGCGGGGAGACCGAGTTCGGACATTCTGGCGGTAACGATGCCGGGGCCGGGCACGACGGGGCGCACTCGGGGCAACGCGGAGAAGCTTGCCGAGCACTTGGGCGCGCAGCTTAAGGTGATCCCGATCGGCGAGGCGGTGTCCCAGCATTTTCGGGACATCGGGCACGATGAATCGGAGCTCGGCGTGGTGTATGAGAATGCGCAGGCGCGGGAGCGCACGCAGATTTTGATGGATCTGGCTAACGCCGCGGACGCTCTGGTCGTCGGCACAGGAGACCTCTCGGAGCTGGCACTCGGGTGGGCGACCTATAACGGGGATCATATGTCGATGTACGGGGTCAATTCCGGGATTCCCAAGACTCTGGTGCGGCATTTGGTGGCTTATTTCGCGGATACCTGTGAAAATGAGGCTCTCTCGTCGGTGCTGCGGGACGTTTTGGCGACGCCCGTGTCGCCGGAGCTGCTTCCGGCTGAGGGCGGCGTGATCAGTCAGAAGACGGAGGATCTGGTGGGGCCCTATGAGCTGCACGACTTTTTCCTCTACCGCCTGATTCGCCGGGGAGAGCCGCCGAGAAAGGTGCTCCGGCTGGCGGCTTTGGCCTTCGCGGGGGTCTATGACGAGGAGACGATTGCAAGGTGGCTGCGGGTGTTCGTGCGGCGGTTTTTTGCGCAGCAGTTCAAGCGCAGCGCGCTGCCGGACGGGCCTAAGGTCGGGACGCTGTCGCTGTCGCCGCGCGGCGACTGGCGGATGCCGTCGGATGCATCGAGCGAGCTGTGGGTTGGGGATGCAGAGGACAGATAATTTCCGCGTTAGAACGAGGGTAGCTGTCGCTGAGGCGACAGCGCAGACGTCCGCCGCACGGCGGCGGGGACGAAAGAAGCCGCTCCTGAGGGAGCGGCACAGACGCGCCGTTGCCACGGCGGGGCGTCCTCGCCGGACGGGCGCCCTACGCGGGCAGCGTACAAGGGGGACTTTCTTTGCGATGAACAAGTCCAGTAAAAACGGACAGTGACAAAAAAGGGCCTCCTGTTGTAGGATAAGTACAACAGGAGGTATTGTCATGCATAGAAAGAAAGGAACGAAAAATACGCCGCCGGAAAT
>JAISHS010000012.1 GCA_031262405.1 Oscillospiraceae bacterium
CCTCGCCGGACGGGCGCCCTGCGCGGGCAGCGTACAAGGGGGACTTTCTTTGCGAAGAAATGTCCCCCTTGTAAATCCCCCAAAGAAGGGGCCCAATGACGCTTCGCTCTGTTGGAGCGTGCCGCTACGCGGTCAGGGACGCAAGCTTACTTCGTAACGCTTGCTACTTCCGTGGGTACGAAGCTGGGACGAAGACCCCCACCCGTCATTGCGGGCTTGACCCGCAATCCCCCACGGCTTCCGCCGCTGTCCGCAGCCCACCGCACCCGTAGGGACGCGCATTGCGCGTCCGCGCCGCTTCCGCAGAAGCGGCTACCCTTGTCCCCGCCGCCGTGCGGCGGGGACAAGGGTAAAAATCCCCGTCCTTTCGGACGAGGATTTTTTTCATTTCAATCCGTCGTGCTCGCGCGACTCCTTAGAATAATATCTAATATCTATTATCTTTTATTTCTTATCTGCTATTTCAACTATCCCAGCAGCTAACCCTGCAATCCCTTGAATCTCGGACGGGATGATGATTTTCGTCGCCTTGCCGTCGGCGGCGGCGGCGAAGGCCTCGAGCGCCTTGATCTTGATGACCGCCTCGGTCGGCTGCGCCTCATTGATCCGGCGGATACCCTCGGCGGTGGCGGTCTGCACCGTCAAAATAGCCTCCGCCTGACCCTCGGCCTCGAGAATCTGGGTCTGCTTCTTCGCGTCCGCGCGGAGAATAGCGGCCTCTTTTTCGCCCTCCGCGATGAGAATCGCGGACTTTTTCTCGCCCTCAGCACGCAGAATACTCTCGCGGCGCTCGCGCTCGGCCTTCATCTGCTTCTCCATGGAGTCCTGAATCTCGCGCGGCGGCAGGATGTTCTTCAGCTCCACGCGGTTGACCTTGATACCCCAAGGATCCGTCGCCTCGTCAAGGATAATGCGCATCTCCGTATTAATCGTGTCGCGGCTGGTCAGCGTCTGATCCAGCTCCAAATCGCCGATAATGTTTCTCAGCGTCGTCGCGGAGAGGTTTTCAATCGCGTTTATGGGATTCTCAACGCCATAGGTATAGAGCTTCGGGTCGGTGATCTCAAAATACAAAACCGTGTCAATCTGCATGGTGACATTGTCCTTCGTGATGACCGGCTGCGGGGGAAAGTCATAGACCTGTTCCTTGAGGGAGACCCTCTTGGCAATTTTCTCAATAAACGGAATTTTAAAGTGCATTCCGACACTCCAAGTCGCACTGTAGGCGCCCAGCCGCTCCACCACAAAGGCGTTCGCCTGCGGCACAATACGGATAATCCTAACCAGAACAATAATCGCAATAATGATAAGAAGCGCAGGTATAATAAACTCCATAGTTTTTCCCTCCCGCCGCAAACGCGGCCTACGTCAAATTTGTTGTCTTCCCGTATACTTTAGGCGCACCCGCGCCCTTACTTACTGACTAAGTCTCTTCCGGCGCGACGAGAATCTTGACACCCTCGAGCGCCTTCACCCTGACGACGGCGTTCTCCTCGATAATCTCGCCGTTCGCGCTGCGCGCCGTCCAGAGCCTGCCGCCGACAGTCGCCATACCCGTGCCCTCCACATTGTCGATGCGCTTGGTGACAATCGCCGTCTCGCCGATCACCTTATCCGCATTCGTGTGCTGAACTCTGGCGTTGAGATATTTCTTTGCCAGCGGCCGCGTCAAAAATAGCGTCGCGACTGATACGACAAAGAACAATACAATCTGAAGCCAGCTTTTCGCGCCCATAAAGGACGCCAGCAGCGCAACGAGCGCACCTCCGGCGAACCAGATTGACGCCAGCCCCACCGTCGCCGCCTCCACGGCGATAAACACAACCATCAGCACCAGCCATACAATTTGAATATTTTCCATACACCCTCCTTTACGCTCGTCGTTGCACCGGCAGTATCCCTCGTATCCGCGCAAGCGCGAACACACGCTCAGTGCAGATTGTAGGCTACAAATTTTCCAATAACATATCCTGCATTATATAGGAAAAAAACTATGAACAAAAAACCCCAAACCACAAGTAGCATTCTATGAAATATCGGATTTAAATTAATCCAATTTATAAATTTATCCTTCACCATCTCACCCCCTCTTTCGAGCCGAACCCGCCTACGGCTGGGCTTCGTCTCGATAATTCAATAATGTTGCGGCTTCGCCGCATAAAAATAAAATCTCTTATCTATTATCTATTATCTATTATCTATTATCTATTATCTGTTATATCCTCTCTCCTCGGTCCCGTTGACACCATCTTGATCGGAGTCTTGATCCGCTCCTCGATGAAGCGCACGTAGTCCTTGAGCTTCTCCGGCAGCGCGGAGAAATCCGTAATCCCGCGCACGTCGCTCTTCCAGCCCGGCAGAGTCTCATAGACGGGCCTTGCGCGGTTGAGCCTCGGCGTAACCGGAAACTCATCCGTTACAACCCCGTCAATCTCATAGCCCACGCAGACCTTGATCTCGTCCAGATAGCCCAGCACGTCGACGGCGGTCAAAACCGCCTGAGTCGCGCCCTGCAGCTTGCAGCCATAGGCCGTGGCCACGCAGTCAAACCAACCCACGCGGCGCGGTCTGCCGGTCGTAGCGCCATATTCGCCCTTGTCCCCGCCGCGACGGCGAAGCTCCTCAGCCTCGTCGCCGAAAAGCTCCGTCACGAAGTCGCCTTCGCCGACCGCGCTCGAATACGCCTTCGTAACCGCAATGACCTCCTCAAAGGCCGTCGGCGGAATGCCCGCGCCCACGGCGCCGTAACCGGCAATCGTGTTTGAGGACGTAACATAGGGATATATCCCGAAATCCGTGTCCTTGAGCGTACCCAGCTGCCCCTCGAGCAGAATCTTGCCGCCCGCCGCGAGAGCTTCGCGCACCGCCGACTCTGAGCAGCCCATATAGGGCGCGGCAAGCTCCCTTTGCGCTGTCATCTCGCAGAAAAGCTCATCGACGTCGAGCAGCGGCTTGTGATAGAGGTGCTCGAGCAGCGTATTCTTAATCTCGCAGACTTTAATAAGCCGCTCGCGTAAAAGCTCATCGTCAAACAGCTCGCAGAGCTGGAAGCCGAGCTTGGCGAATTTATCCGAATAAAACGGCGCAATCCCGCTGCGCGTGGAGCCGAAGGCGCGTCCGGCAAGGCGCTCCTCCTCATAGCCGTCGAAGAGCACGTGATAGGGCATAACCACCTGTGAGCGCTCGGAGATCAGCAGCTTCGGCGCGGGGACGCCCTGCTCCGTCAGCTGAGCAAGCTCCGCCGCCATAGCGCGGATGTTAAGCGCAACGCCGTTTCCGATAACATTTGTAATATGCGGATAGAACACCCCGGAGGGCAGACAGTGCAGGGCAAATCTGCCGAAATCGTTGATAATCGTGTGCCCGGCGTTGGCTCCGCCTTGAAAGCGTATAACCATGTCGGACTGACCCGCCAGCATATCTGTAATCTTTCCCTTGCCCTCGTCGCCCCAATTCGCGCCCACAACCGCAGTAACCATAGTATTTCTCCAATAGTACAATAATATCTTCTACATTCATATTGTATAATAGCCGCCTCGGCTATTATACCGGTTAATGTCCCCATTGGCTCCCGGCTTGCGCCGGAACCGCCAAGGGATGACACAATATACAATTCATGTTCCACATGTATTGTATATTATATGCTTCGTATTTGCAAGGTAAAAAATAACTTTACATTATCGCACTAATGCTATAGAATAACACTAGACGAACAGTTGTACGGAGGATTATATTTTTGAACAAGCGAATGATAACTAAGCGCAGCGACGAGCTTTACCGCGCGATTCTCAGTCTTGAAACAGTGGAGCAGTGCATGAGCTTCTTCGACGATCTTTGCACAATCACCGAGCTTCAAGCAATGGAGCAGCGTTTCGAGGTCGCCAGTCTTCTCAGTCAGGGCATGATCTACAGCGATATTCTCGAGCGCACGGGAGCCTCCTCAGCCACCATAAGCCGCGTTAACCGCTGCCTGCGTTACGGCAAGGGCGGTTATTCCTCTATTCTGAATCCGACCTCGGAGACGGAAGAATGACCCCGGCATACAGCTCCCTCGCCGCTGTCTATGATCGCTTCACCTACGACGTAGACTATGCCGCCTTCGCGGATTTTTACGAAGAAGCCTTCGCGCGGCGCGGTGCGGCTCCTAAAACCCTGCTGGATTTGGGCTGCGGCACCGGCAGCCTCACGGCTCTTATGGCCTCGCGCGGCTATGAGCTTATATCCGCGGACGCCTCTCCGGAAATGCTCAGTATCGCGCGGGAAAAATGCTCCGAAATAAACAGCGAAATTGCGCCGCTTTTCCTCTGCCAGAGCATGGCTCAGCTCGATCTCTACGGCACGGTTGATTGCGCGCTCTCCAGCCTCGACTCCCTAAATTATGTCCCTCCGGAGGATCTGCCGGAGGTGTTTCGCCGCCTGAATCTCTTCATTGAGCCGGGCGGACTTCTCATTTTCGACCTGCTCACGCCGGAGCACCTGAGAGCTCTGGACGGCTCCGTCAGCGTGGACGAGGACGAGAGCGCCCTCTGTCTATGGCGCGCGGATTTTGACGAGGAGGAAAACGCCCTCTTCTACGGTGTGGACGTTTTTACGAAGCGTGGCCGCTTCTGGCAGCGCGAGAGCGAGGAGCATATAGAATATGCCCACGCTCCCGAGACAATACTAAGCTTACTCACCCGCGCCGGTTTCTCGGAAATCGAGCAGCGCACCGATTTCCAGCCCGACTCCGGCAGGCTCTTCATAATTGCCCGAAACACCCGCGCCTAAAATACTGCAAAAGGAAAAACAAACGCAACATGGACGAGATAATCCGAGCCGTCACGAAAAACGGCGAAGCCAAAATTTCCGCAATCAGCGCACGCAAAATTATCCAGAGCGCCAGAAGCTATCACAATACCAGCCCCGTCGCCGCCGCCGCTCTGGGACGCACCCTCTGCGCCGCCTCTCTGCTCGGCGACCTTCTCAAGGAGGAGGACGCTACCCTCACCATCCGCATTAACGGCGGCGGGCCTATCGGCACCGTTATGGCAGTCTCGGATAGCTTCGGCAACGTCCGCGGCTACGTGGACGAGCCATTTATCGACCTACCGCTGAAACCCAACGGCAAGCTTGACGTCGGCGGCGCCGTCGGGCGTGACGGTACCTTCACCGTCAGCCGCGACCTTGGACTCAAGGACCCCTATGTCGGCTCCTCGGCGCTCGTCAGCGGCGAAATCGCGGACGATCTGGCGTTTTACCTGCTCGAGAGCGAGCAGGTGCCCTCCGCCTGCGGTCTCGGCGTGCTTGTGGACACAGACCTCTCGGTAAAGTGCGCCGGCGGCTTCATTGTCTCGCTTCTGCCCGGCGCGCCGGAGGAGCTCATAACGCTCATAGAGCACAATATCGCTCAAATGGGCTCGGTAACCTCGGTTCTGGAATACGGCACGGCGACGGATTTGGTAAACCGCGTACTCGCGGGTCTCGAGCCGGAGATTTTACAGAGCGTCCCCGTGGAATACCGCTGCTATTGCAGCCGCGACCGCGTGCAAAAGACCCTTGCCAGCCTCGGCGGCGAAACCCTCCGCGAAATGCTCTCGGACGGCAAACCCACCGAAGTCGTCTGCCAATTCTGCAACACGGCATACGAGTTCACAGACGAAGAAGTGGAAAACCTGGCGGATAGATTATAAATAATTTTTAGCCATAAATTTTGACAAATTGTCTTGACAAGCCCGACAGATTTTAGTACAATAGCAAAGCCGTCTCGTCGAGACGCTTTGGGAGCATAGCTCAGCTGGGAGAGCACATGCCTTACAAGCATGGGGTCACAGGTTCGAGCCCTGTTGTTCCCACCATGTATGGCCCAGTAGTTCAGTTGGTTAGAACGCCAGCCTGTCACGCTGGAGGTCGACGGTTCGAGCCCGTTCTGGGTCGCCAAAAGTTCTTTCCTCAATAGGTTTCGCCTATTGGGGAAAGAATCAAAAAATCCAATCTGCCGCTTGCGGCACACATTATTCCAAGCTCAAATGAAAGCCCAACGAAGTGGGTTTCATTTGAAAGAGGAGAAGCACACTTGCGAGTGAGCGTTTGTGCTTGCACTAACGCGAGGGATGCTGGTGTTGCTTCGACGAGCCTCTGTAGCTCAGTTGGTAGAGCAGCGGACTGAAAATCCGCGTGTCGTTGGTTCAATTCCGACCGGAGGCACCAACCCCCATCGGGTTTTCATATCCGGTGGGGGAACAGAATATAATATTTATGCGCGGGCATAGCTCATTTGGCAGAGCGCCACCTTGCCAAGGTGGAGGTAGCGAGTTCGAATCTCGTTGCCCGCTCCAAAACAAACTCGAAACCGCTTCTGGGGCTTCGAGTTTGTGTTCTAACGTAATTCAACGCCGCTTTAGCGGCAACATTATTCCAAACTCAAACGAAAGCCCAGCGAAGCGGGTTTCGTTTGAAGAGGACGAATAGCGTAATGAATGAGCTTTGCCGCTTGCGGCGAAGCGAGAGATATGAAGCTTGTGAGGACGACGGCGCCATAGCCAAGTGGTAAGGCAGCGGACTGCAAATCCGCGATTCCCCGGTTCAAATCCGGGTGGCGCCTCCAAAACGCTTGATCAAACACAAATACCCAGCCAAAAACGCCCTCGTTCATGGGCGTTTTTGGCATTTTTAAACGCGTTTCAGGGAATGATTCAGATTATCTCGCTAATCCCAACCGGCGAGCCGCTCTCTTTTCAATAACCAAGTTTCACATTGACTATTTACAAACCCATCAAAATTGTATATAATATAAATACTAACACTTTATATTATAAAGGAGTCTGCTTATGAAGACAAAAACCAATAAAACCTTGATAAATATTAGTATCGACAAGGCCCTTAAACTTCAAGTAGAAGAAATGTTTGCGGATGTGGGTTTGAATCTTACTTCGGCGACGATTTTGTTCTACAAGCAAGCCGTTCGCCAAGGAAAAATCCCATTTGAGATTTTGCTTGACCCTATGCCGCAGAGTCTTAAGGACGAATTGCGCGAACTCTCGAGCGAGCCTTATAACGACTACATTCCTGCCGGCGAGGTAAGGGAGCAAATTCACAACGCCGTTTTGAGAGGTACGCAGACTGATGCCTAAAACATTTATTGTCTTAGTCCGGCCGCAAGCCTTAGAGCAATTCGCAGGGCATATTGAATTTTTGGCACGGGTGAGTGTAAAATCCGCACAAGGTCTTGAAGTACTCTTCAACAAGGCTATTGATATCCTCGAAGAAAATGCGCAATTAATTCCTTTTTGGTATGAGGATTATCGAAAGCTAACCTTTTCTCGCTACGCATTGATCTATCAAGTTTTCGAAAACACTGTAGTTGTCCGAAAAATCCTTGATATGCGAACTGAGGAATTCAACGATTTATACTTAAAAGCCGAGGATGCAGAATAATTGAGATGGAGTCGCTTCGAGGAGCGACTCCATTATTTTATCTATTATCTATTATCTTTTATCTGTCCCCTATCTCCCCCATCTGCTTCACGCTCTCTTCCAAATTCGCGATCAGCGCGATTGCCTTCTCGAGCCGCTCGCGCTCGGCGGTGACCACCTTCTCCGGCGCCTTGGCGAGGAAGCTCTCGTTTGCGAGCTTCTTCTCCTGCCCTAACTTCTCGGCTCTCGCCTTTTCCAGCTCTTTTTGAAGCCGCGCAAGCTCCTTTTCCATGTCCAGCAGCTCGGCGAGCGGGATGAACAGCCGCGCCGCATCCGTCACGACGGACACGAAGCCCGCCGGATTCTCCGGCGCCTCGGCTATGACCTCAATGCTCTCGGCATAGGCCAGCTTCGTCATATAGGTGGCGCCACGCTCAAAGAGCTGCGGCCTGTCGCTCACGACCAGAATCCGCGCGCGCTTCGACGGCGGCACGTTCAGCTCGCTTCGGCGGCTTCTCACCGCCTTTATCGCGGCGGTCAAAATCTCAAACTCCTGTTCCTCCTCCGGAAAGCTCAGCGCGGAGCTAAACTCAGGAAAGCTCTGCAGCATGAGAAGACTCTCCCCGTGCGGCAGACTGTGCCAAATCTCCTCCGTGATGAAGGGCATAAAGGGGTGCAGCAGCTTTAAAATCTCGCTCAGCGCGAACAGCAGCACCTTTTGCGCCGCCAAACTCTCGGACTCGTCCCCGCCCGTCAGGCGGGGTTTCGTCAGCTCAATATACCAGTCGCAATAGCTGTCCCAGATGAAATCGCTAATCTTCTGCGCGGCAATGCCGAGTTCGTAATCGTCCATATTCTCGTTGACCTCGCGGATAACCCCGCTCAGCTTCGAGAGCAGCCACCTGTCCTCGAGCGCTAAGGTCTCCGGCAGCTCAATCTTGTCAATTGTCAGGTTCATCAGCACGAATCGGCTGGCGTTCCAGACCTTATTGGCAAAGTTGCGCATGGCTTCGCAACGCTCGGAGAAAAAGCGCATATCGTTTCCGGGGCTGTTCCCGGTTATGAGATTGAAGCGCAGAGCATCGCAGCCGTAGCGGTCGATGATATCCAGCGGGTCGATGCCGTTACCCAGGGACTTTGACATCTTGCGCCCCTTCTCGTCACGAATCAGCCCGTGTATGAGAACCGTGTGGAAGGGCGGCCTCTTCGTGTGCTCGCAGCCGGAGAAAATCATCCGCGCGACCCAGAAGAAGATAATGTCATAGGCCGTGACCAGCACGTCCGTGGGGTAAAAATAGTCCATGTCCGGCGTCTTATCCGGCCAGCCCAGTGTAGAAAACGGCCACAGCGCGGAGGAAAACCAAGTGTCCAGAACGTCCTCGTCCTGCCTCAGCGTCGCGCAGCCGCAGCGCGGGCACTCGTGCGGCCGCTCACCGGCGACGATAACCTCTCCGCATTTATCGCAGTAATACGCGGGAATCCTGTGCCCCCACCAGAGCTGCCGCGAAATGCACCAGTCGTGGACATTTTCCATCCAGTTGGTGTAAATCTTATCAAAACGCTTGGGGACAAACTTGGTCTCCCCGTCCTCAACGACGCGGATCGCCTCCTCGGCAAGCGGCTGCATCTTCACAAACCACTGCGCCGAAATCAGCGGCTCAATGTCCGTTCCGCAGCGATAGCAAACGCCGACGTTGTGGCGGTTCTCCTCTATCTTCTCCAAGAGCCCCAGCTCCTCAAGATCGGCGACAATGAGCTTCCGCGCCTCATAGCGATCCATACCGGTGTACTTTCCGCCCTCGATAATGTTGCCGTTGTCGTCCAGAATGCGAACTATCTCAAGGTGGTGCCGCTGCCCGACTTCAAAGTCGTTCGGGTCGTGCGCCGGAGTCATCTTGACAGCGCCCGTGCCGAAGCCCATCTCGCAATATTCGTCCGCGACAATTGGAATCTCGCGGCCCACCAGCGGCAGAATGCAGGTCCTGCCGACAAGGTCCTTATAGCGCTCGTCGTCCGGGTGCACCGCGACGCCCGTGTCTCCCAACATAGTCTCCGGCCGCGTCGTCGCAATAACAACGTGCCCGCCGCCCTTGACGGGATAGCGGATATACCAGAGCTTGCCCGGCCTATCCTTATACTCAACCTCCGCGTCGGAGAGCGCCGTCGTGCAGTGCGGACACCAGTTGACAATGCGGCTCCCCCTGTAAATAAGCCCCTTGTCGTACATGGAGATGAAGACCTCCCGCACCGCCTTGGAGCAGCCCTCGTCAAGGGTGAAGCGCTCGCGCTCCCAGTCGCAGGACGCGCCCAGCTTCTTGAGCTGATTGACGATTCTCCCGCCGAATTCGCGCTTCCAGTCCCAAACCCTCTGCACAAAGGCGTCGCGCCCGAGATCATAGCGGGTCAGGCCCTCGCTCCTAAGCGCCTCCTCAACCTTAATCTGCGTGGCAATGCCCGCGTGATCCGTCCCCGGCACCCAGAGCGCGGCAAAGCCCTTCATGCGCTTGTAGCGAATGAGTATGTCCTGCCAGGTCTCGTCCATGGCGTGTCCCATGTGCAGCTGCCCCGTGACATTCGGCGGCGGCATCACGATGGTGAACGGCTTCTTGTCGGGGTCGCGGTGCCCGCGAAAGGCGCCCGTGCTCTCCCACAGCTCATATATTCTGCCTTCAACCTCTTTCGGTTCATAGGTCTTGGAAAGTTCTTTCATGTCGTCCTCCGGCACAGTAATAACAAAGGGAGACGAACGTCAAGTTCGTCTCCCGATACTTTAAACTAAATACCGCTTTTTGTCAAGCGTCCAAATACTCGCACGCGCTTATCGCCGCGGTGTTCCCCTGTCCGACGGCGCGCGCCACCTGATAAGGCCGCCCAATGCAGTCCCCGGCGGCGAAAACGCCCTTCACGGACGTCTCCATCCGCTCATTGACCGCAATGTGCCCGCCCTCGGAGACTAAGCCCTGCATAAAGCTGCCCGGCGAAATCGTCTCGCGCAGAACAAACACCCCGCTGACCGGAAACTCCTCCCCGTCCGCGACAAGCGTGTCTACCGTCTGCGCGCCGCGAATCTCAAAATTCTTCGCCCGCGCCTTATCAAAATACTCCACCTCACAGCCCATCGCGCGAAGCGCCCTTGCCTCATCCTCGGCCTCGGCATTCAGCCCGATAACGGCGACGCGCTTGCCGCGATATAGCATCCCGTCACAGGTCGCGCAGTAGGAAACCCCCCTGCCCAAAAACTCCTGTTCCCCGGGAAAGGCCGCCGCACGTATAACTCCCGTCGCGAGAATGAGCGATAGGCATTCGTAATTATCCATACCCACCGAGACGAAAAACTTCTCCCCAAAGGGCAGGGCTGAAATCGCCCGCGCTGTAATAACCTCCGCCCCGGCGTCCAGAGCTTGTGCGCGGAAATTATCAAGCAGCTGCGCGCCGGACACCCTCGGCAGCCCCGGATAGTTGTTAATGTGCTTGCTCTTGTATAGGTCGCTATTGGCGGCGTCGTTGCTTATAATAAGCACACTCTTGCCGCGGTTTCTCGCGGTCAGCGCCGCCGAAACCCCCGCCGGCCCCCCGCCGATGATGATAATATCGTGCATAGAAGTTAGCCCCCCTTGCTACAAAAGCTACTCCTATTCTATCATACCCCGACGCGAAATACAAAAGATTATGAGATTTTTATCAATTAGTTGCTATCTACGCTCACAAATCTCATGAACCCCGCCGCGTACTCTGCGCACGGCGGTGTGGTATCAGTCCGGTGTATATCCCTTACTCGTGTCGATGATTATGGTTTGATTCGCGCCGTCCCAATCGACCTCAAAGTCAAAGAGCTGACCGATATCGCGGAGCATGAAATAGTTGTTGTTCTCTATGTGGTATGCCGTGAGGCTGACTTCTTTGCCGTTTAGAATGACTTTGGAAGTCGTCACCATCGGCGTTTTTGTGCCCTCGCCCTTGCCGAGCATCTCTCCGCCGACAGGAGTATACGGCTTCCCGCTCGCGAGGAGAATCTTCTGCGCCGCACCATCCCAAGTCACTTCAAATTGCTTCTCGCTGCCGGAGAGGATATACGCTATATCGCGGAGCTTGAAGTAGTTGTTGTCGCTTATGTGGTAAGCGTCGAACGCCACGGTTTCGCCGTTGACGAGAACGGTTGAGGCAGTGGGTTTAGCGGTGAGCTCCGGTTTCGGTGTTGGATTGGTTCCGTCCATAATTAGAACATAGGGAATTTTAAACATAATGGCGTACCGATTTGCATAAGAACCGGAATAACAGTATATTGTGAGGTTATCGCACACCCAAAACGCATTAATGCCAATCGTCGTCACGCTGTTTGGTATCGTCACGCTCGTGAGGCTGTCGCACAATGAAAATGCACCCTCGCCAATTGTCGTCACGCTATTTGGTATCGTCACGCTCGTGAGGCTGTCGCAACTGATAAACGCGTTTTCGCCAATCGTCGTCACGCTGTCTGGTATCGTCACGCTCGTGAGGCTGGTGCAATAGACAAATGCATTATCGCCAATCGTCGTGACGCCGTCTGGTATCGTCACGCTCGTTAGGCTGGTGCAATAGAAAAACGCGTATTCGCCAATCGTCGTCACGCCGTTAGCTATATTAACAGTGTTGATCCTGTCTATCAGCGAATACCATGGCGCCATATATGCCTGATTATTGTTAATCATAACCCAATTCCACATTGGCCCAGTACCGCTTATCGTGAGTGTACCGCTATCGTCCAGCGTCCAATACACATTACCGCCGCATTGACCGCTACTGGCGGCAGATGCGGTGCCGGGTAGCAGCGCAAGGCACAGGCAAAGTGCGAGCGCGAAGGGGAGTATTCTTTTCACTGATTTTTCCTCTATCTTCAATTTTTTGATAGTCCTATTTACAGCTCCATTATATAGCAATAATCGGCATTGTCAATTGGATTATCAACACTATCGCGGCAACGATTAGACATTATCTCTAAACAAGTGCAGCAATACAACTTTATCAAAAAGCACACCTTTTGATAGTCCTCACTATTAACCGCCGTTCCTTCCCTCGCCCAGAAAAAATATTAACCCTCCGCGTCGGTTCACACCGCCGCAGAGGGTTCATATAATATCTATTATCTTTTATCTCTTATCTATTATCTGCCCTATTCGAGCTAAGCTCCGCTTAGCTCGAATAGGGCTGGCCCGGTCGCGTCCGCGAACAGCCTCACGGCATTCAGCGCCTCGCCCAGCGTGTTACCGCTGCTGCCCACCTCCAAAATCAGGCTGCCCGTCGTGAGTCCGTGATTATAGCGATCCTTTGACAGCGTAATGGGTCTAGCCAGACTTGGATATTTATTCACTATTGCCGACTGCATATACAGCGCCAGCTTCAAATTCTCCTGCCAGTGAGGATTCTCAATGCTGTTCTCGCCGGTTCCCACCAGCATCATAATCTGACTGCTCGCCTGTCCGTCTGTCTCGGCAACTGTTTTATAAACGACGTCCCCGTCCCCCAGAGCATCCCTGTGCAGGTCAATAACCACAGCAATTTCGGGGTATTGGCTCAAATAATACTCGATCACCGAGGCAGTTCGCCCATAGCTGCCCGCGTAGCTCGGCGTGTCATAGATACCCCTGTCGTGAATAACCGTCAGTCCAAAGCTCTCATAAGCGGCCTTAAGCTCGTCCCCCAAGCGCACCACGTTAAAATTAGTGTCCGCAGTGTGATATGCATCCGTCATTGCATAATTATACTCCCCGTCGGGAGTAAAGGACTCGCTGCCGTGGGTGTGCACAATGAGAACCTGAACCCCGGAGGCGGGCAAAACTTGACTCGGCCCGGCGGCGACCAGCGCATTCAGATCGACCTCGAAGCTCGTGCTGTTTCGAATCACCATTCCGCCCTCAATCGTCGTCGGCAAAACAACTGGGCTGGGCTCCGGCTCCTTTGGCGGCGCGGGCGTCTCCGGAACCTCAACTTGTTCGGGAAAGGGCGGAAGGCTCTCCGTAGACGAGACCGGCGCGACGGGGCCTGTCGGCGTCTCCGGCGCCGCACTTTCCGCGGCTTGCCTATTCTCCTGCGCCATAGCCTCAATCCAGCTGCGCAGTCCGTCGCTGCTTTTAACCGCCAGAACGCAGCCCACGCCCAAGACGAGAATCAAAACCGCCGTGAGCGCCTTTCTTATTGTCAGTGCCCTCACCCGCTTCCGTTAGGTAGTATTATCTATCTTCAATACTTAATCTTATGCTCGTCCTCCCCCTAAAATGCCCAATAAAGAAGAGCCGCCAACGGCGACTCTAATATCATGTCCGGTTTCAGGACATCGGTAAGTGAAAAATGTCAAGACATAGGTAAGTGAAGGTGTCAAGACATCGGTAAGCCTTTGACAAATAATAGCAATTACAAAGGAGTGATTGCTATGC
>JAISHS010000007.1 GCA_031262405.1 Oscillospiraceae bacterium
CGCCTGCGAAAATCTCCACCGGCACGCCTGCCCCCTTGACAATTTTTGGCTTACCCCTATCTTTCACAGGCTTACCCATGTCCTGACATTAAAGACTTACCGATGTCCTGATTTGTACAGGCAGATAATAGATAATAGATAATAGATAACTGGGTTTGACGCAGAACTCAAGCCTCTTCGCCTTAATAATATTTTCCTTGACAATTTCTTTCTAAACATTTATAATGACGTAGCGAAAAAACGAAATGCCATTTCAATCAAGAAACCAAGTGGCTCTTTTAAGTAACGGGGGTGAAACAGATGTCTGAAGTCCATGTAAAAGAAAACGAATCGCTGGACAGCGCCCTCAAACGCTTTAAGAGGAGTTGCGCCAAATCGGGAGTCCTCAGCGACCTTCGCAAGAAGGAGTATTACCAGAGTCCCAGCGTGAAGCGTCGCAAGAAGTCAGAGGCCGCGCGCAAGAACAAGAACAAACGCTACAGTTAAGTACAAAACAACATCTCCCGCCTCGCCAGAGGCGGGATTTTTTAAAAGGAGCAGCCGCCGATGGGTACCCTTCTCTCCTCATGCAGCGAACTGAATATCGAAAAGACCTTCGAGTGCGGCCAGTGCTTCCGTTGGAACCCCGACGACGACGGCGGCTACTTCGGCGTCGCCTCAGCTCGCACACTGCGCGTGTGGAACGAGGGCGAGGGCGTTTTTTGCTCCGCTTCCCCGGAGGAGTTGCCCTTCTGGCGGGACTACTTCGACTTAGACTCCGACTATCCTGACGCCTCCGTCTTTCGCGAACCTAAATACCTCGCCTGCTGTGCCGAATACGGCGCGGGCATCCGAATTCTCCGTCAAGAGCCTTGGGAGGCTCTGTGCAGCTTTATCATTTCCCAGTGCAACAACATCCCGCGCATAAAGGGCATAGTCGAGCGTCTGTGCGCCCTTTTCGGCGACGAGCTCTCCCCCGGGGTCTTCTCCTTTCCCGAGGCCTCTCGCCTGGCCCCTCTCGAGCCGGGCTCTCTCGCGCAGCTGCGCTGCGGCTACAGGGCGCGGTATATCATAGACGCCGCCCGCGCTGTAGACAGTGGGGAGCTTTCCTTCGACGAGCTGCGCACGCTTTCGCCGAAGAGCGCGCTCCATCGCATAACGTATCTAAACGGCGTGGGTGTAAAGGTCGCCAGCTGCTTTTTGCTGTACGGACTGCATATGATGGAAAGCTTCCCCATAGACGTCTGGATGGCGCGGGCGCTGCGCGAGCACTTCCCGCCGGACTTCTCCCCGGAGAGCCTCGGCTCCTACGCGGGGCTTGCCCAGCAATACATATTCTATTACGCCCGAAGCTCCGCAACAAAACAGTTGACACTACCCCCGGAATTGGACTACAATGACAGGTAATATATATTTTTCCAACAGTACAACAACACTAAAATGAAAGTGGGTACACTGATGAAAGCAGACAAGGGCTATCTCGCCAGGTTCGACGGGGAAGGACTCACCTATGACGACGTGCTGCTGGTACCGGCGGAAAGCAGCGTCCTGCCTGCGGACGTTGATTTATCCACGCGCCTAACGAAAAACATAAGCCTCAAAATTCCGCTCATGAGCGCCGCGATGGACACCGTAACCGAGGTGCGCATGGCTATCGCCTTAGCGCGCGAGGGCGGCATCGGCGTGATACACAAAAACATGAGCATAGACGATCAAGCTGAGCAGGTGGACATGGTAAAGCGCTCTGAAAACGGCGTAATCACGAATCCCTTCTCCCTCACCGCCGACAAAAACATCGGCGAGGCGGACGCGCTCATGGCAAAGTTCCGCATCTCCGGCGTGCCCATAGTCGACGCCGCCGGTACGCTCATCGGCATAATCACAAACCGCGACATGAAATTTGAAGAGGACATGAGCCGCCCCATCAGCGACGTAATGACAAAGGACAGGCTCGTCACCGGAAGAATCGGCACGACTCTGGAGGACGCGAAAAAAATCCTCCACGCACACAAAATAGAAAAGCTCCCCCTAGTGGACGATTTCGGAAAGCTGGCGGGGCTTATCACCATAAAGGACATCGAAAAAGCCCTCACCTATCCCAACTCCGCCAAGGACAGCCATGGCAGGCTTCTCTGCGCCGCGGCAATCGGCGCCACGAGCGACGTGCTCGACCGCGCGGGCGTCTTAGTGGACGCCGGGGTGGACGTGCTCACCCTCGACAGCGCCCACGGTCACTCTCTCAACATCATTAACTGCATAGCCCGCGTCAAGGAAAAATATCCTGACGTCGGGCTCGTTGCCGGGAACGTCGCGACGCGCGAGGGCGCTCTCGCCCTCATCAAGGCGGGAGCCGACTGCGTGAAGGTCGGTATAGGCCCCGGCTCAATCTGCACCACCCGCGTGATCTCGGGAATCGGCGTACCCCAGCTCACAGCCGTTCTGGAATGCGCCGAGGCGGCGGAGCCTTACGGCGTGCCCGTTATCGCCGACGGCGGAATCAAATATTCCGGCGATATCGTCAAGGCGCTGGCAGCCGGGGGCAGCGTCGCTATGCTCGGTTCGCTCTTGGCGGGCTGCGAGGAGAGCCCCGGTCAGACCGAAGTATATCAAGGCCGCCAGTTCAAGGTATACCGCGGCATGGGCTCGCTTGCCGCCATGAGCCGCGGCTCCAAGGACAGATATTTCCAGGAGGACAACAAAAAGCTCGTGCCGGAGGGCGTCGAGGGGCGAGTTCCCTACAGGGGCCCCGTCTCCGAGACCATTTATCAGATGATGGGCGGTCTGCGCAGCGGCATGGGCTATGTCGGCGCGCCGGATATCGCGCAGCTTCGCACTGCCAGCCGCTTTGTCCGCATTACAAACGCCGGACTCAAGGAGAGCCACCCCCACGATATCTATATCACCAAGGAAGCGCCGAACTACACCCTAAGCCCGCAGTAATCGGAACTCGGCACGATTTATCGGCCATTTTAAGGACAAACTATGCGTATAAACGTCTTAGGCGTCAGCTTCAACAATCTCACAATGGACGAGGCGGTTTCCCGCGCTCTCACCCTCATAAACGAGCGCGGCGGCGCATATGTCGTCACGCCGAACCCCGAAATCGTAATGCTCGCCCGCAAGGACCATGACCTGCAAGACGCGCTCGCGGGAGCGGCGCTGACCCTTCCGGACGGCGTCGGAATAGTCCTCGCGTCTAAACTGCTTGGAACGCCCCTGCGCCGGAAGCTGCCGGGAATTGACTTTGCCTGCGCTCTCATGGATAAGCTCTCCGAGCGCGGCGCAAGCGTCTTTCTGCTGGGAGCAAGCAACGGCGAAAACGGCGAGGAGAGCGTCGCGCAGAAAGCCGCAGCAAAGCTCAAAGAACGCTTCCCGGGGCTTATCATCGTCGGGGCTCAGCACGGCTACTTTTCGGAAGACGAGCCCATAATAGAACAGATTAACGCCTCCCGCCCCGACCTTCTTCTCGTCTGCCTCGGCTCGCCGAAGCAGGAGCAATGGATGGCGCGCAACGCGAAAAACCTAAACGTCGGACTCATGGCGGGACTCGGCGGCGCGTTGGACGTCTTCTCGGGCGAGGTGAACCGCGCGCCCGAACGCTGGCAGCACTTGGGGCTGGAGTGGCTCTATCGCCTGCTGCACGACCCGGCGCGCATTAAGCGCATGGGAGCGCTGCCCCGCTTCGGCTTCGCCGTTCTGGGCGCGAGACTAAAGAAATCGGGAGCGAAGCAATGAAGGGAAAGCTAATAGTGCTTGAGGGCATAGACGGCAGCGGAAAATCCACTCAGTTTAAGCTGCTCAAAGAGCGCCTGACGCTCGAGGGCAGACCCTTTCGCAGCGTCACCTTCCCGCGCTATGATAAAGACTCCTCCGCCCTAATCCGAAGCTATCTCGGCGGCGAATTCGGCTCAGACCCCGGCGACGTCTCGGCTTGGGCGGCCTCCGTCTTCTTCTTTGTCGACCGCTACGCCTCCTTTAAAACCGACTGGGGCGAGTATTACAATAACGGCGGTCTCGTTCTCTGCGACCGCTACACCACCTCAAACGCGATTCATCAGGGCGCGAAGCTCGAGCCGTCCCGGCTGGGCGGATTTCTGGACTGGCTCTTTGAATTTGAATACACTCTTATGGAACTTCCCAAGCCCGACGCCGTCTTATATATGGATATAGACCTCAAAACAAGCCTTGATCAGCTCTGCGGGCGTCAAAGCTCCGACGGCTCCGTCGGCGACATTCACGAAACCCACGCGGACTACCTTGAAAACTGTTTACGCGCGGGTGATTTCTCCGCAGCCCATCTGGGTTGGCGGCGCATCAGTTGCCTGCGAGACGGCGCAATGCGCACTCAGAGCGAAATTCACGGCGATGTTTACAAAATCGTTAAGGAGTTGCTATAATGACAAGGGTATATATCATCTTGGGAAAGGGCTTTGAAGAAATTGAGGCCATAACCCCCGGCGACATTCTCCGGCGCGGCGCCATCAAAGTCTATTACGCCGCAGTCGGCAAGAAAAAGCTCGTCATGGGCGCGCACGGCATAAGCATTCAGGCGGACGTCAAGCTCTCCGACGTAATATTTACCAACGGCGACTATATCGTAATCCCCGGCGGAATGAGCGGCGTAAACTCGATAAAAACGAACTCTTCGGCAATGAAAACTCTTCGTGCAGCCATTAACGGCGGCGCGAATATCGCTGCAATCTGCGCGGGACCCTCTGTTTTAGCGCAGCTCGGACTCCTCGAAGGTCGGCGCATAACCTGTTACCCCGGACTCGAGGAAATGATGACCGGCGCCCTCTGCGACGTCTCCCTGCCCGTCGTTAAGGACGGCAAGCTCATTACCGGCCGCGCCCCCGGCGCCGCCATAGACTTTGCCCTCGCCCTCGTCGCCGAAATCTCCAGCAAAGAGCTCTTGGACAGAATCAAAAAAGGCCTAGTGTATTAAAAAGCCTCGCAGAGTTTCGCCATAAAAATGCGGAGCCGCTGATGGCTCCGCAAATATAGGGCATATTCTTTCTATTTCAGACCGCCCGCTTAAAAAGCAGCGCAGCCCTTAGCTTTCAGACGCCTAGCAGCCGCAGCCGCACTCGCCGCTGTTACCGCAGCTGTTGCCACCCAGGCTGCCGAGGCCTCCGCAGGAGCAAAGCACAAGGATGATGATTATGATCCACATGCAATTATTGTTTCCACACATATTATTTTTCCCTTTCTCCGCACACAATATTATTTTGCCACTCTGTGCGGTGAGTGCCTAAATGAGTGAGAAGCGGGATTATTCCTGCTCTTCGTTCTATATTATGAAGTGCTCCTCAACCCGGTGCTTCGCTCGGGAATCAAGCATTCAAGCAAATTTCACAAATCGCAATAATGACTGCCGTATTATAAAAAACGCCCCCTTGCCGCCCGCAAAACGGCTGCAAACAATTTATTCATAGGAGATCAAAATGCCGGAAAAAAATAAAAGCCGCCCTGTAGGGCGCAGGCGCGACGGGAAAACGGGTTTTCTCGGCGGCTTCATGTACTTTGTATTTGTTATCAGCATAAGCATAATCATCGCCTGCATCGGCTGGATGGCTGCCAGCGACGTTCTCGCGCTCAACAAGGAGCCTGTTACCGCCGAAGTCACGCTCCCGGAGGATATCTTTACCCCCGGCACCTTGGAGGAGACGGATGAGGACGGCGTAACTACAGAAAGGAAGGTTGATATCGCAGATATCGACGCGGTCGCTCAGATTCTCAAGGACGCCGGCATAATCGAATATAAACCCCTTTTCAAGCTCTATGCCGCCATAAGCGACACCAAGTATAAAATCGACCCCGGCACCTATACGCTCAGCACGGAGTTTGACTACCGCGCCATAGTAAAGAAAATGCAGTTCGGCAGCGACTCTCAAGTGCGCACCATGGTCACCTTCCCCGAGGGCTACTCTGTAAAGAGGATTTTCCGCACCCTCGAGGAAAACAAAATCTGCAAGTACGAAGAGCTCATGGAATGCGCCGCGAACCATGACTTCAAATACGAATTCCTAGAGGATATCCCCTACGGCGAGGCGTCGAGACTCGAGGGCTATCTCTTCCCGGACACCTATGAGTTCTATCAGGGCATGACCCCCGTGGCCGCCATAAACACCTTCCTGAGCATCTTCCAGACGAGCCGCCTCACCGCCGAAATGCTTGAGCTTTCCGCCGAGCACGGCTTTACCTTCCGCCAAATTCTCGCGCTGGCGTCCCTCATCGAAAAAGAGGCCGCTAACGACGATGAGCGCGGTGACATCGCCAGCGTCATCTATAACCGTCTGGCGGCGAATATGACCCTCGGAGTCGACGCCGCTATTCTATACGTGCTGGAGGAGGGTCACGGCGCACCCACTGGCGCAGACTTCGAGATAGACACCCCCTACAACCTCCGTATGTACCAGGGACTCCCCCCCACCCCCATCTGCAACCCCGGTATGCCCTCCATCACTGCAGCGCTCAAACCCAACGATACAAATTACTACTACTACGCTCTGGACATGGCGACCATGACCCACCGCTTCTTCACCAATATCGACGACTTCACCAACTTCACAAACACGCAAGATTATTCGTCATAAATTGCAGCTCAACCTCTGAGCTCACTGAGCGCAGGTGAACAATTCAAAACTAAATGCAACTTGTCACTTGACAGGTTGCATTTTCATATGTTAATATAGTTGAGTTGATCTTAAGAAACGAGGTATAGTAATGCAGTGTAATATCGAGCTTTCTCCCGAACTGACCGATATAATCTCCCGCGCCCCCGAGGTGCGAATTCCGGTTTCAAAAGAGGAGCTTTACAGTTGGGTTTTCGGCGGAGAAAACTCCGACTATTTCGAGACCGTCTTCGAAGTCGGCGGAAAAATGATAACCGAGGCAATTGTCGTGCGCGGCAAGAACGGAGCCGTTGTAAACTTCCCCGACGACTATATGCGCCGCCGTGATCCGGATTGTATGCGCATAGCGGACGATCTGCCTACAGACAAGCCGCGCTTTAAAGATATATATGGCTATCCCTTCTCGGAGCTGGAGGACGCTACATACGACTGGCTGGCTAGTCAGCGGCTAATCGTAATGCCCTTCAAGGCCGGCGGCCTCAAATACGGCTACGATGCTCTGCTGGTCTGTCCGGTAGCGGCGGCCTTTTTCGCCTTCTCCGTGGCTCAGCTTCAGGCCTTTGTCAGCATAAACGACGTCGCGGACTTCAAGCCCCGCACGGTGCTCTATGTCGCGCCGCCCTTCCGCCACACCCATTTCGGCGGAAAACAGGTCGTCGTCCACAACCGTCTGCCCGGGCGCCACGAGCTTTTCGCCTACAATCTCTATCCCGGACCCTCCGCGAAAAAGGGCATCTACTCGGTTCTTCTCGACATCGGCGAAGATGAGGGCTGGGTAACGGCTCATGCCTCCGCCGCGCGAGTCATAACCCCCTATGAAAACGAAATGGTCATCATGCATGAGGGCGCCTCCGGCGGCGGCAAGAGCGAGCTTCTTCAGGACGTCCAGCGCGAGCACGACGGAAGGGTTCTGTTCAGCGAAAACATTGAAACGGGCGAAAAGCGCTACATTTCCATGAGCGACACCTGCACCATAGAGCCTGTGACGGACGATATGGCAATCTGTCTTCCGAGCTTTCGCAACGGCAGTAAGAAGCTCGGACTCTTCGACGGTGAGGACGGCTGGTTTGTCCGCACGGACGGCATAACCGAATACAGCTCCGACCCGATGTATGAGCGCATAACAATCCACACGAAGGAGCCGCTGGTTTTTTACAATCTCTTCGGCGCGCCCCACGCAACTTGTCTGCTCTGGGAGCACTCTCTCAATTCCGACGGAAGCACCTGCCCGAATCCTCGGGTAATAATCCCCCGCCACATGATAGACCATATCGTCAACGAGCCTGTGGAGGTGGACGTGCGCTCCTTCGGTGTGCGTATGCCGCCCACGTCTCTGGATCGTCCGGGCTTCGGCATTATGGGAATGCTTCAAATAATCCCGCCCGCCTTGGCGTGGCTCTGGCGGCTCGTCTCTCCACGGGGCTACAATAACCCCAGCATCTCCGCAACCGCCGGAGGAGGGCTCCAGAGCGAGGGTGTCGGGAGCTATTGGCCCTTCGCCACCGGAAAGCGCACCCGTCAGGCAAACCTGCTGCTCCGGCAGATTCTGGAGTGTGAAAACACCCGCTATGTGCTCATTCCGAACCAATTTATCGGCATAAACAAAATCGGTTTCTCCGCCGAGTGGATTTCAAGGGAATATCTCGCCCGCCGCGGCGGCATTAACATGAAGATGGACAGACTTACCCCCGCGCGCTGCCCCCTCATGGGCTTCTCTCTCAAGGAGATGAAGGTAGACGGCCAGCTCATCAGCTCAAAGTTCCTCCACCCCGAGAAGCAGACCACCCTCGGCGACGCCGGATATGACGCCGGAGCGGAGCTTCTATATAACTTCTTTGAGGAACAGCTCTCGCAGTATACCCTCGAGGAGCTGGATCCCATCGGACAGCAGATTATAGAGGTTTTCAGGAACCGCGGCAGTATAGAGGACTACTGCGCCATAACGCCGTTAGGGCTCAGGTAACAGACAGATAATAGATAAGAGATATTAGATATTGGGGCATTATCGCACATTTGCGGTAATGCCCCAAATTGATTCCTTAATCAAACCTTAAATAATCCTTCTTCTATTTTTCCTTGAAACTACCTGCACTATATGATATACTCCCAAAGGAATTTTCCTTTGGGAGTATACTTATGACATTAAAAGACCGCGTAAAGAACATAACCCGCCGCCAATGGCTCATATTGGCATATTTGCCGCTGCACCTCGCGTGGTACCTGCTGATGGAAGCCGTGGTAATGCCCCACTACACCGTAATCTACAGCCCTCTGGACGACCTAATTCCCTTCTGCGAATGGTTCATCTTTCCCTATCTCAGCTGGTTCCTCTATATGGTAGTCACGGGCTTGTATTTCCTTTTCAACGACCCCGAGGCCTATGAGCGTTATATGCTCTCGCTGTTTATCGGCTTTTTTATTTCCATGGCAATAATCACCCTCTGGCCGACCCAGCAGAACCTGCGCGTGGAGATCGATCCCGACAAGAACATCGCCTCCCGCATCGTCAATTTCATCTATAACTTCGACACAAACACAAATGTCTTCCCCAGTATGCACTCCGTCGGAGCCAGCTGCGTCGCGGTCAATATCATCGCCAGCCGCACCCTGCGCAAGAAAATCGGCGTGCAAATCTTCAGCGCCCTCCTGTGCCTTGCAATTATCACCGGCACCGTCGTTTTAAAGCAGCACTCCGTGCTCGACCTCATCTTCGGACTCTCCCTCGAAACCGTCGTGCTCATCGTCGTCTTCCGCGGCTATCCCAGCCGTGCCTTGGATAAAATATTGAAGCAAAAATAATAAAATGAAAATTGACAATTGAAAATTGAGAATTGACAATGAATGTATCGCTTAGCGATGATTTAAATTCTGTCGCCGGAGGCGACTCCTTTAATTCTCAATTCTCAATTCTGCATTCTCAATTGCTCTTACTCGCGCAAGCACAACAGCCAGCTCCTGCCTTGTTACTGCGTTCTTCCAATTATAGTTCCCCTTCCCGTCTCCCAGAAAAAGCCCTGTCGCGACCGCCTGTTCACAGGCGTTCTTAGCCCAGTCGTCCGGCTCGGGCTTGTCCTCCACATCCTTTTCGGGTTCAATGTCACAGCCCGAAATCATCTCTGCAAAGGGAAAATTCTTCCCCGGACAGGCCGTCTGCCCATATTCGCTGTGCTTGCCGATAACAATCGTGGGATAGCGCCGCTTGATATCCGCAATAAGCTCACTTCCGGCGGCAAGCTGCTGCGCGCTCATCTGCTCGTTTTCAAAATTTCCTTCAAAGCACACGCCCAGAGAGCACCAGTTCCAGTTTGTCGTGTGCCCTCCGCGCATATTCTCCGGCCTGCCCGCGAAAATCGTCCCGTCGCGCCGTACATAGTAGTGATAGGCAATCCCCGCCCAGCCCAGAGAAAGGTGATAATTGTGAATAGCCTCCGCGCTGCCGCTTCCCGCGCTGTGATGGATAATGAGATGCGTTGTGAGGCTGCGCGGCGTGAGCGCATAGCCCCAATTGTAGTTCGGTTTATTGATCTTCATCGCACTGCCCCCCTATAAGCTGTTTATAAATTTGGTGTGTTCCGGTCGCCGCCAGCCCCGAAACCACCCCGACGGCTGCCGCCGTAATCGCGTCCTGCGCGGGAAAATCCGGCACAATAGAGCGCCCCATAATCCCGAGCACCAGTCCCAAGCCCCCGCAGATAAGCGGGAGCCATTTATTGTCCAGCGCCGTCGCCTTTACCCCCTGCGCGGCAAGATAACAAATAATCGTAATCGCCGCAACAGATGCAATACCGGTGTTCATTTTTCGTCCTTCTTTCAAAATTTTTAAGAGTTTGTACCAACAGGGACTTGCTTCCCCCAATATACCCCTCTAACCCTGCCTCGCATCGGACTAAAATGTGAACGTTTTGGGACAACTATAAAAATAAAAATGAAAAGTTCTCTACTTTCTGCCAAATTGACATATAGATTATTGGTGGATTTTATGCTATATTAGGCTTTAGAAACCTCTGGATAACTCAAAGCGTCCCTATTTATCCCATTGCAAGTTTAGGAGTTTTTAAGTATGACAGATTACAAAATCATTTCAGATTCAACCGCCGATCTTCCCCTTGACCTCATTGAAGAGCTTGATGTACATATAATCCCCATGCTCTTCACCGTAGACGGCAGTGATTATCTGGACTCGCCTTACGACCCCCAGCTTCCTACTCACGATTTTTACGAGCTGCTCCGCGCGGGAAAAATGTCCAACACAACTCAGATTAACATAGAGACCTTTAAGGACGAATTTATTCCCTTCCTCGAAAAAGGTCTGGATATCTTATACATCTGCTTCTCCTCGGGACTGTCCAGCACCTATAACTCCGCGCTCATCGCGGCGACCGATCTCAAGGAGCAGTTCCCGGAGCGTAAAATAATCGTCGTTGACTCGCTTGCCGCCTCCATGGGCGAGGGGCTTCTGGTCTATCACGCCGCCATGCTCCAAAAGGGCGGCTCAAGTCTGGAGCAAACCGCCGCCTGGGTGGAGGAAAACAGGCTGCTTCTGGCGCATTGGTTCACGGTAGAGGATCTCAATTTCCTGAAGCGCGGCGGGCGCGTCTCAGGCGCGGCGGCTCTAGTCGGCACGGTTTTGAGCATAAAGCCCGTCCTGCACGTGGACGATGAGGGGCACTTAGTCCCGGTGGAAAAGCTCCGCGGCCGCCGCAACAGCTTAGCCGCTCTGGTCAGCCACATGGAAAAAACCGCGACTGACCCCGGCGAGCAGGTCGTCTTCATCAGCCACGCCGACTCTCTTGCCGACGCCGAATATGTAGAAAAGCTCGTGCGCGAAAAATTCGGCGTCGAAACGGTCTATATAAACTATATCGGCCCGATAATCGGCACCCACGCCGGCCCCGGCACAATCGCCCTGTTTTTCTTGGCGAAAAACAAATAGCAGATAATAGATAAATCGCCGTCATTTCAAAAACAACTTCCGTCATTCCGCGCGACTCCCCCGTCATTGCGCGCGACTCCCCCGTCATTGCGGGCTTGATCCGGAATCCCCCACGGCTACCGCCTCTGTCTTCTGTCCTCTCGCCTCTGTCTTCTGTATTGATAAAGAAGCTGCTCTTCATTGTGAAGAAGCAGCTTCTTTCATCTTATCGCGCTTGTGCGCGACACAAAACATTTAATCTGGCGTATAGCTCTTACTCGTGTCGATGATTATAGTTTGATTCGTGCCGTCCCAATCGACCTCAAAATCAAAGAGCTCACCGATGTCGCGGAGCTTGAAATAGTTGTTGTTCTCTATGTGGTAAAATCACAAAAATATGTGATTCAATCAGTACTTCCTACAATTTCCTCAACTTGATTTTTAACCTCTTCGCCCATCCATTCCGAAACCTCGTTACTGTCCAGCAAGTTAATTACACTTGTTTCGGCGCATATTATCATATCCTCAGCGCTATAATCACTTCCGGTTTCAATTCCACCTTCTGAATTTGGTACAAGAGGAGCATAGAAAATAAACCTCTCAGTCTCGTATACCCAAGTTAGTGTATGAGGTTGAATAAACAGGTATTTCTCATCAATTAAATCTTCCTTAGTGGCGAGATTTTGCTCTAACATACCGTCAACCAGTAATGAAGAATCCGCATCCCATCGAGTAACGATAAAAATAAAGCACCGAAAACTAACTAAGGCATCTTCAATTGCTTCTTCTGAAACCATATCATTTTTGTGAACATACCAGAAGTTCATAGAGTCATCGTTCACTCTGATCCTATAGAGTTCATAATCTTCCGGGATTCCTGTGGGTATATAGAGCTTTTCCAACGAAGTAAAATTAACACTCTCTGCAACGTCTGCCAAACTGGAATCGCCATATGTTGCTTCCCACTCCGAGACAAAGCCTTCAAGCTCCTCTCCGCCGGTTCCGCTTTCTTTAGCGACTATATAGGCGCCCAGCAACTGCTCAATTGATGAGAAATAAAGCTGATCGGGAATAGGATCACCTATTATAACAGACGGACTCTCTTCAACAGGCGGGCTTTCATCTTGTGCTTGGTCGATTTCTTCATCAACAACCGGGCTGCTTTGACTGCTTACATCCTCCGCCTTCTCAACCGCTGCGCACCCGACAAGCGCAGACAGAAGCAAAAGCACAACTATAATTATCTGATACCGTCTCATTATTTTTTCCTCCAATATTTCATTATACGTTTGTATTATAGTGATTTGTTATGTACGAGTGCGATTCGATATTATAATGTTTCTGCATCTTGTGCACCATTGATTATAAGAAGCACTACTTGAACTCATCATGCAGAGTTGGGAAGCAGGTGTGCAGGGATTACTGGAAGAACCATCAGGGGCACCGTACAAATGTGATACTTCATGGGCGGCTGTCCTATAAATGTTACCGTATCTTGTTGATACTATAATATCTCTTCCGTCAGCTATTGCTGCACCATTAACAGGTATATGACTACTATTTCCATACAAACATAATCTGTAGTCAACAAATCTAAATACATTAGTACCTGTGATTTTACCTACATCAAGAAAATATGAACTTGATTTATGATGATTGTCCTTGCAATCAGAACCATTTGATTGGTTTCCACAAATGCTAGGATAGCACATATTATCCGAACCTTCGCTGCAACCACTTAGCATATTGAGCGAAGACGTTGAACTGGAACTTTGCCTTACCAGATTAATTCTATACGTATCAAAAAAGGCCGGTTGAATGGTATTCATTATTCCGTTTGCTGTAGTTAACGAGAGGCTGGTATTTGCCTTTAGGCTGTAATATCTTGTAACGGTAGCCGGCCTTATTATGAATGTCCTTTCCGCCCAAACTGTCTGACTGCCAATTTGTGTAGCTATGGCTACTCTGTAGTTTTGAAAATAGGTAAAATTTCCTGAATTTATAGTATAGCTATCTTCATTACCCAGCGAAACGTTGGATAATAATGGTTGATTTGTCGTTGTATTTCTCAGCGACAAATAGTACGAGGCATAGGGGACGGTACTCCAGCTAACAGTCAAATCCTGCACGTAAAACGATGAGCCATTTGTCGAAGGGGTAGTTATTGTCGCTGCGTTCAGTTGAATGGCAAAGGTTCTTTCGCTCCACTCGGTTTGATTGTTAACCGTAGATGATACTGCAACCCTATATTGATGTCCTGCAACAAGACTGGATACGGGTATTTCACGGGAATTTGTATAGACCGATACGTTGTTAATCAACGGTGTGTCTGTAGTTAGATTACGCAAGGATATAGTATAAGTGGCGTTTGAGATAGCTCCCCACTGGACAGTGAAGCTCTCTCGCGCTAATATTTGGCCATTATACGAAGGGTTTGTTATTGTTGTAGCACTAAGTTGTGAAATGCTTTGCTCGTCAACTCGGACTATATCTTCAGCTATTTCACTTGAATTTGTTGACATATAGAATTCATGATCTAATTCAAAATCTTTGTTGTCTTGGCTGACTGCGAATGCCCCTGTATTAAGAATAGCAGAAAGAATAAACAAAATCGAAATTAATTTTTTAATTTGCCTTTTCAAGTTTTTCGCCTCCTTTGCAAAATTAGATATACAATATACTTCAATAAAGAGCACAACTGAATAAAGCTTGTACGATCAACAATTATTTGGCTTTAATTAAAAATCACAGCAACAATTACAAGAGCTTCCTGTTTAGTCTCATAGGCATCTCATCCTTTATAACATCGGTTTATATCTTCTTCTTCTTATATACTGCTCGTAATTACATTCACATTCTTTATATAATTATTCCTCCCTCTGTATTTAATATAAACTTAATTCACTCATGCTTCTATTATAATAATACTATAAGTTATATATTTTGTCAAATATTTTATTTAATTAGTACTATTTAGTACTATTGTTTAATAATCAAATATTCATATTCATACGTCACTAAAGTGCAACTACGCCCCCCCCCAAAAATGTTAACCCTCCGCATCGGTTCACACCGACACGGAGGGTTCATATGATATCTGTTATCTTTTATCTTTTATCTCTTATCTGTTATCTGCCTCTATCTCCCCATGCAAATACTCCAGCGCGTCGCCGAGGGTGCCGATCTGGTTGATTAGGCCGCAGTCGACGGCCTCGTGCGCGTCAATAATGCTGCCCACGTCGTTGACAAGCTCGTCCGTGCGCGTCATATAGTTCAGATATTTCTCGCGCGTAATGCCCGAGTGCGCGACGACAAAGCCCACCACGCGCTCCTGCATACGCTCGAAGTATCTAAACGACTGCGGCACCGCGATAACCATCCCGTTCATGCGCACGGGGTGAATCGTCATGGCGGCGCTGTCGGCGATAAAGCTGCGCTTTGCCGAGACCGAGAGCGGTACGCCGATGGAGTGACTCCCGCCGAGAACAATAGACGCAGTCGGCTTTTTCATCCCCGCTATGAGCTCGGCTATGCCCAGCCCCGCCTCAACGTCCCCGCCGACGGTGTTGAGCAAAATGAGCAGCGCCTTGATCTCCGTGCTCTCCTCGATAGCGGCGACCAGCGGCATAATGTGCTCATACTTCGTGGTCTTCGCGCGCTCGTCCAAAACCTGATGCCCCTCAACCTGTCCGATAATAGTCAGGCAGTGTATCTCTCCGAGAGCCGAAAACGCCGGCGCGCCCCCGAATTCCCTAATCTCCTCGGCAGTCTCTTGAAATTCGCTCCGCTCTTTCTCGTCCAAAAAAACACCTCGTTTCCATTCACTCTAGTGTGTGCAGAAACAAGGTGTTTATTTTTTAATTTTAAATTGTGTCGCGCCCCGCTATTATCTATTATCTATTATCTATTATCTGGCCGCATATGCGGCCTTGATTCCCTTGTACGTCATATAGCAATCAAACTTCCCCACCGTCTCATAGGGCGCGTGCATCGAGAGCACGGGCACGCCCGCGTCAATCGTGTCTATGTCGCGCTCTGCCATATAGACCGCGACAGTGCCGCCGCCGCCCTGATCGACCTTGCCCAGCTCCGCCATCTGCCAGACTACGCCGTTTTCGGCGAAAAGGCTCCGCAGCTTCGCGATAAGCTCCGCCGAGGCGTCGTTCGAGCCGCTTTTTCCGCCGTGACCGGTAAATTTCGCCAAGGCAAAACCATAGTTGACCTTCGCCGCGTTGCGCTTCTCGGAGACCTCGGGGTAGTTCGGGTCAAAGGCGTTGCAGACGTCCGCCGAAATGCAAATGCTATTCGCGAAGCAGTCCTCCCTCTTCACCCCTTGAGCGTCACAGAGCGCGCCCATGAACCGCTCGAAGGCGCGGCTCTTCATGCCGGAAACGCCCTCGGAGCCAATCTCCTCCTTATCCGCGAGAATGCAGACGGCGGTTTTTTGTGGCTTCTCCGTCTCCATAATCGCCGCAAGCTCGGCGTAGGCGCAGACCCTGTCGTCGTGACCATAGCCGCCTATTAAGCTGCGATCTAGCCCCACCTCGCGCACCGGAAACGCCGGAGTCGCAGACAGCTCCGCCGAGAGAAAATCCTCCTCCACGATGCCGTATTTCTCGTTTAAAAGGGTGAGAATAGCCAGCTTCACGCGGTCCTTCGTGTCCTCGGGATCGGGCTTCGAGCCGATAAGCAGATTCAGGCTCTCTCCCGGCACAAACTCCGCGGCGGTCTTTTTTCTCTGTTCCTTATTCAGATGCGGCAGCAGATCCGTAATCTGAAAAACCGGCTCGCCGGGCTCTGAGCCTATGCGAATGTCCTTCACCGTGCCGTCCTGCAGCGCAACAACCCCGTGCAGCTCCAGCGGAATCGTCAGCCACTGATATTTCTTAATCCCGCCGTAATAATGCGTCTTGAAGTAGCAGAGCTCGCCGTCCTCATACATGGGCACGGGCTTGAGGTCAAGGCGCGGGCTGTCCACGTGCGCCGCCGCGATAACCGAGCCCTCGGAAAGCGGTTTTTGGCCGATAACCGCCAGCATTAGCGCCTTTCCCCTGTTGTCGGAATATATCTTCGTCCCCGGAGAGAGCGCCATTCCCGGTTCGAAAGGAACGAAGCCCGCCTTCTTCGCCAGCTCAATCCCCAGAGAAACCGCCTCGCGCTCCGTGCGCGCTAAGTCAATAAAGCGCATATAGTTGCGGCAGTAGTCCTCGCAACGCTGCTTCTCCTCCGCGTCAATTATGTCATAGCCGTTCTCCCGATTGTAGAGCAGCTTAGCTTCCCTCTCCGACTTTTCCTTCGCCATAGTAACCTCCAAGCATTTTTATTCTAGTCAAATATCTATTTATCTGTCCTCGTCCCCCGTCATTGCGGGCTCCGACCCGCAATCTCTTATCTATTATCTGCAATTTGTAATCTGCCCAACAACCGCCTCAAACTTTTCTCTAAACTTTTCAGCTGTAGAGCAGTTGCAGATTGCATAGTCGCAGTTTTCCTCAAAAAAATCGTTCGGCTTCTGCGCGTCAATGCGCAGCCTCGCATACTCCTGTGAAACAGCGTCCCGCGCTACGAGCCGCGCAATTCGAGTCTCAGTCGGCGCGGTTATGGCAATCGTCGCCCGGCAGAGCGCGCCCGCGCCGCTCTCAATGAGGGCGATAGCGTCAACAGCGGCAAGGCTTCCCCCCGCCAGCGCAAACTCCTCGAGCCGACGCGTAATCTCCGAACACACAAACTTATGCGCGATAGCATTCAGATCGCCCAGCGCCTCCGGCTCCGAGAATACTATTTTACCCAAATCCTTGGTATCAAAACTACCCTCCGGCAAAATTCCCGGGAAACGCGCGTCAATCTCCGCCCTCAGAGCCGCGCTGCTGCGCAGAAGCTCATGATAAATCTCGTCCGCGTCCAGCACAAGCGCGCCGCGCTCTCGCAGAAGCTCCAGCGCCGTCGTCTTTCCGCAGCCGGTGCCGCCGGTAATGCCGATAATCGTCAATCCCGCTACCAACTCCGCTGAAATATCCTCCGCGCTCAGCGCCCCCTGCCGCAAAATCCTAAACGGCACTGCCGACATATCGAGCACCGTAGACTCCAGAGCGAGAGCACAGACTCCCCCGTCAATATAGCCGTCGATTTTCCCGTCAAAATACCCCAGCACCTGCCCTATGGCAACGGGGCTCTCCCCGCCCGAGGGGTTCGCGCTGGGACAGGCAAGCGGAAAGCTGAGCAGCCTCAAAACTTCAAGCGTCTTCTCGTGTCTCGGACAGCGCAGCCCGACGGTGCCGCCTCCGGCGCGGACTAGCTCCGGGACTGCTTCCTTCGCCTTCAAAACTATCGTCAGCGGCCCCGGCCAAAACCGCGCCGCCAATTTATAAGCCTGCGGGGGAACCTCCTCGCAGAGCGTAGAAATAGCCTGCGCGCCCGAAACCATAAGGCTCAGGGGTTTAGTCTCCGGCCTGCCCTTGAGCTCAAAAATCCGCGCGACAGTACCCTCGTCCAGCCCGTTTGCCGCGAGCCCATAGACCGTCTCCGTCGGCACGGCGACAAGACCGCCCTTTTTAAGCGCAAGCGCCGCCTGCTCTAAGTTCTCCGTAAAATCCCGCGTCTCCATGCCGCTTACGCCTCGGTCTGGGCGCGCATAAGATCGGCCTGGTGCGCCGTAATGAGCGCATCGACCAGCTCGTCCAAATCGCCGTTCATAATCTGCTCAATCTTATATAAAGTCAGTCCTATGCGGTGGTCGGTAACCCGCCCCTGCGGAAAGTTATAGGTGCGGATTCTCTCCGAGCGGTCGCCCGTGCCGACCTGACTCTTGCGCTCCGCGGCAAGCTCGGCGTTTTGCTTTTCGCGCTCGGCCTCATAGAGCCGCGAGGCGAGAATCTTCATCGCACGGTCGCGGTTCTTGTGCTGACTGCGCTCGTCCTGACACTCCACGACCGTCCCCGTGGGAAGGTGCGTAATGCGAATCGCGCTCTCCGTCTTGTTTACGTGCTGTCCGCCCGCGCCGGAGGATCGGAAGGTGTCTATCTGCAAATCTGCGGGGCTAATCTGAAAGTCCAGCTCGTCCATCTCCGGCAGCACCGCAACCGTAACTGTGCTGGTGTGAATCCTGCCCGAGGCCTCGGTATCGGGAACGCGCTGAACCCTGTGCACTCCGCTTTCAAATTTGAGCCGCGAATACGCTCCCGCCCCCTCGATTACGAAGCTTATTTCCTTAATACCGCCGATTTCCGTCTCGTTAATATTGGCAATCTCGGTTTTCCAGCGTCTGCCCTCGGCATACATCGAATACATCCGATAGAGGCTGTGCGCGAAAAGCGCCGCCTCCTCTCCTCCGGCTCCGCCGCGAATTTCAACTATAACGTTCTTGTCGTCGTTGGGGTCGCGCGGCAAAAGAAGAATTTTAAGCTCGCCCTCCTGCTGCTCCATATTTCGCTTTGCTTCCTCAAATTCCTCCCGAAGCAGCTCGCGAAACTCAGGATCGTCCGTCCCGCCGTCGAGAAGCTCTCGCGCCTCCCGCGCGGTACTCTCCGCCTTGCAGTAGCGCCGAAACGCCTCGACAACTGGAGAAAGGGTCTTTAGCTCCTGTGCAAGCTTGGCATAGACCGCCGGATCGGAATACACCTCCGGCGTTTCCATCCTGCCCTCAATCGCAACATATTTTTCTTCAATCTCTCTGAGCTTGTCAATCATAGATTATCAGTTTTCCTTATTATTTGTTAAGCAGCGCCGCCAGTGCCGAGCCCGCGAGATTGGCGTCTCCGGCATATTTAACCTTCGCAAACCGCCCAAGCTTAAATGCAAGCTCCTCGTGCATATAGCGGTCAAACATATCTTTAAACAGAAGGGAATTGTGGAACATCGAACCGTCCGGCACGACATAGAAGGGACGATTCTCGCTCTTCCCGTGATCCCCATGAAGGACAAGCGCCACTATATTCGCACAGACGAGCTTTGCCGCCCTCTCGAAGGCGGCGGTAATCATCGCGCGGAGCTTTTCCGCGTCCTGTGTTTCGCACATACGGGCAACTGCGTTGTCCTGTCCCCGCATGAAGGCGTCCAGCTCGGGCGTTGTAAACTGCAGGCCGCCCTCGCGGGCCTGAGTCGCGAAAAGCTCGCTCATCAGGCCGTCCTGCGCGGCTATGTTCGCGATATTCGTGACCAGCTTTCCAATATATGCCCCGCTTATCATCTTTTCAAAGGGCGCCTTCCCCGGTGCAACCGACTCCCTATCCAAAATCTCGTCCGCAAGACCCCCTCCGCCGCCGTTAAAATAGGCGGACTCGCAGTTTATAATCATGTCGGCGGCTCCGGGAAGCTTTCCGATGCGCTCTCCCCGCTCAAGATAGCAGCTGTTGGCTCCGGTGCCGAGAATAAGCCCCGCCAGTCCGTCGGCGTCGTCGCGCAGACCCATATGCGCAATGCCCCCCATGAGACTTGCTATCGTGTCGTTTAAAACCACAAAGCTCTTTTGCTCCGAAACCCCGCGCGCGCGAAGCGCTTGCGTCATGGCCTGCCCTATCATAACTCCCGCCGCGCCCTTTACTCTGACCTCTTTCGAAAGGTTTATAATCCTCCCGTCGCGGTTCGAGGTAATCTCCACCGGATAGGAAAAGCAAAAGGCAATCGTATCCGAATAGGGGCATAGGGGAGCCACCTTCTGCGCTAAAATATCAAAAAACTCCTCTACGGAAACTTCGCCGTTGGAGCCGGGCATACAAGACTTCTGATAGTGCTGCGTCTCCGGCTTACCGCCTGTGAAGGTTACGAGTCCCACCCTCAAATTTGTCCCTCCGGCGTCCAGCGCAATAACCGGCTCGCCGTCAGCAATCTGCCCGTCCACAGAAAGATAGCTCGGAATCATCGGCAGGGATGAGCCCTCCCCCGACAGGCCCTTCTCCATCTCGGCAATGTATTTCTCGGCAATCTTGCCGACGTCAGTCTGTTCGGGGAGCATATTCAGCTTTTCCAGCAGCTTTTCTATCTTTTCCATTATATCTCCTTAAAACACTAAATTCGAAATAGTCCGCCGGGGCGGTATGTAAATCGCGTCACGCCGGTACAATAAACCTCAGCGCCTTCGGCGCAACCTCCGCCGTGAAGGTGCGCGCCCTGTAAATCTCCCCGTCCAGCGCATAGATAGTGTCGGCGCTCTCAGAGACCACCTCAATTTTCGCCGCCCGCCAATATAAAAAGGTATCCTCCAGCTTTGGCCTGTCCAGATGCTCTCCCTTGGCATAAACGCCCACTAGGGAAGCAAATTTCAGCCGCGATACGGGCTTTACCACGCACAGCTCCAGGAGCCCGTCGTCGAGCACAGCTCTCGGCGCGCAGTGGAAGGAGCCGCCCACAAACTGCCCGTTTGCAATGGTGCATAGGGTAATTGGCTCGTTGATAACCGTCCTGCCGTCGGCGCGGATTGTGCAGCCGGTCTTCTCATTTTTCGCGAAGGCCTTCGCAACGCCGGCAAAATACGCCATCTTGCCCTTGAAAATTAATTTATTTTTTATCTCAATCATGGTCTGGGCGACCGCCGCCTCCAGCCCGAAGTTGCAGACATTTACGCAATATCTCCCGTTAACGGCAATGAGATCGGTCAGACTAATCTGCCCGCTCATAAGCGCCAAGGGATCTAAAAAGCGCTCCGCGCCGCCGAAGGACTTGACAAAGTCGTTCCCGCTCCCGCAGGGATAACAGCCCACCGCCGCATGAGGAAACTGAGCTGCCCCATTCACGACCTCGTTTAGCGTGCCGTCGCCTCCGCAGGAATAAAAACGCTTCTCTTCCCCGTCTTGACTGCTGATTTTTTTCACATAATCCGTCGCGTCACCGGCATATTTTGTATAGTACACGGAAACATCGTCGCGACGCCCCAAAGCTTCAATCGCGGAGACAATACTCTCTTCGCTGCCCCGACGCCCCGCCGCCGGGTTGATGACAAAATAATGCTTCACCTGCGTTACCTCAACTATAAACCAGAAATTTTTACACATACACCATAATAATACAGATAGAAATAAATGTCATCAACATTTTTAGGCAAATTTCACTTTTTTTATTATAAACTTTTTGTGCGGGATTAAAAAAGTGGCGCCCCCGCCGGAGAAAAGCTCCAATGCGGAAGCGCCGCGCGGTTTGCTATATTAAAGTCCATGCTCATACCCCTAGTATATTTTTTATCTTTCTCCCGCAGCTTTCCTTCTGAGACTGAGGCAGTCGGCAATCATGGCTATGAATTCGCTGTTTGTGGGCTTGCCCTTCACATTGGAGACCGTGTAACCGAAAAATTTCTGGAGGGTCTCGATATCGCCTCTGTCCCAGGCAACTTCAATCGCGTGGCGGATTGCCCGCTCAACCCGTGACGGTGTGGTGTCAAACCTTCTGGCGACCTCGGGATAAAGAATCTTCGTAACCGAATTAATGGTGTCCATATCGCAAATCGTCATGATAATGGCTTCCCTGAGATATTGATAGCCCTTTATGTGCGCGGGAACGCCGATCTCATGTAAAACCTCCGTAACAACGGATTCTAAGCTTCCGTCCTGCCTGTAAATCTGAACTCCCTGACGCCTCGAGCTGTTCCTGTTCGGGTTCGGATTGAGCGCGACGCGTATACGGCTCAAAAGCGCCGGCATATCACAGGGCTTTGGCATGAAATAATAAGCTCCCATGTCCGCCGCCTCCTGAATAACGTGCTCGTTGAAGAAGCCGGAGACTATTATAATCGGCGGAATCTGCTGCTGCCTGTCTGACAGCTTATGCAGGACTCCCAACCCGTCCAGCTTAGTAAGTACCAAATCCATCAGCACGACGTCAGGATGCTTGTCCAATATAAGCTCCACCGCCTCGATTCCGTCCCCCGCCGTGCAGACCACCGTCATATCCTCCTCAGCGGAAATAGTATCCGCCATGAGGTAACGAAAGTCCTCACTCGAGTCCACTATCATGACCCTAATTTTCTTGTCCATCATTGCCCTCCTCAAAATATAGTGCGGTAAGCATTTATATTTTTCTTCGTACTATTCCGCTAATTGAATTTAACTTAACACATTTTTACCCGTTACGCAACAAAAAGCTGCTCAAGTTCAACAGCTTTTTGTCTACATAATTCGACGAAATATTACATTTCTCCCAAATACTCTATTCCCCGACTTTTCCCTCGTTCGACAAAGCTCGAAAGCTTGTATTATGAGGCTGCCGACTCAGTCAGCATTTTCTCTGCCGAGACCCCGTATCCGCTTGTCGGGTCGGCTAACATAACATGTGTGACCGCTCCGACTAGTCTGCCGTTCTGAATGATCGGACTGCCGCTCATTCCCTGTACGATTCCGCCCGTCAGCTCCAAGAGTCTGGGGTCGGTAATCTTCAGCATCATCGTCCTGCCGCTGTAATCGTCGTGATATACCCTGACTATTTCCAGCTCAAATTCTTCAACAACCTGACCTGTGATGTTCGATCTCACGGTCGCTTTTCCAAGCTCAATTTCGTCCTCGGAAGCAACAGGCAGCGCCTCGTCTGCGTCCGGCGTCCCGACGTCCAGCACGCCGAAAATTCCGTGTCCTGTGTTGCTCTCAATGGTTCCCCTCTGATTATTAATGTCAAAGCTGCCTCGCAGCTCTCCCGGCGTACCTTCAATACCCTTTACGACCCCTACGACCGACGACTCGAGAATGCAGCCGCTGCCCAGCGGCACAATTATACCCGTGTCAACATCGCAGATCGCGTGTCCAAGTCCGCCGAAGCGCCCCGTCTCCGGATCGTAATAGGTCAGCGTTCCGATACCGGAAATGCTGTCGCGCAGCCAAAGCCCAAGCTCGGCTCTTCCGGAGCTGTAGTCGGGCGTAATCGCCAGCTTCATCGTCTGTTCTCCGCGCCTCACGGTCACCGTAGTCTCTCCGCTAAGGCTCTCAATGGCGCTCTGGAAATCCTTAACGCCCTCAATACTCGTCCCGCCGATTTCCGTTATCAAATCCCCCGGCAAGACGCCCGCCAGAGCCGCCGGCGAAGGCGCTCCGCCCGATGTGGAGGCCAGCCCCGCCGTCATAACTCCCGGCGTGTGCATCTCAATACCGACGGTGCAGCCCATCGGCACAAGCGTCTTTCCCGTCCCCTGCGCCTGCGCCGGAGTCGCTGACACCGACATAGCAAGCAGCACCGCCGCGGCAAAGACGCCGGGCCTCCACGTTTCTCTTTTTAAAATACCTCTCATCCGCTTTACCCCGTTTATTCTATATATCTTTTTATAAACAGCGAAAAAACAAAACAGCCGTTTTGCTTCAATGCAGAATGCTTCACTGTCCGAATTAAGTATGTGTCGGCTTTGCAGAAAATAAAATGCTCGGGCGGCTGAAAATTTTGCTCTGATTTCCTGTTTGTCTCTCGCGCCTTAAAACACTGGAAGCCTTGAGTTTTGGTATATCCTGCTTCGTCAGTTTCAGCGCATCGACAAAATTTCCACTATGTTATTGTAGACATTAGCGCGGCAATTATCTGCTTTTTATAATTCCAATTTTTATGTATAAAATATCCGCTGTCGACCTTGAAAGGAGCCTCCTATGAACGAATCATCGCCCCGCAGCTTTAACGGAGCAAAAGACATACTCAACCAGATGTATGCCCTGCCTTGGATAAACCCCGCCGTCTGGCTTGCGGAAATCGGTCAGAGCGTAATCGGTTATCCGATTTTGGCGGCGGGAATCGGAAACGGACGCCGTCGGGTAATCTTCACGGCAGCCCACCACGGCAACGAGTGGCTCACGGGGCTAGTGCTCCTGCGCTTTCTGCGCGAGCTTGCAATCCGCCGCGAATGGCAATATGTGCTAAACTCAAACACGCTTATCTTCGTCCCGCTCGTCAACCCCGACGGCGTGGATATAGCCTCCGGCGCTCTCGCACGCGGCTACTACTACGACAGGGCGCTTGCAATCTCCCGCAACTACCCCGCAATACCCTTTCCCACCGGCTGGAAGGCAAATATCAACGGCGTGGACTTAAATCTTCAATACCCCGCCCGCTGGGAGGAAGCCAAGGAGCTTAAATACGCCGCGGGCTTCGTCTCCCCCGCCCCGCGCGACTTTGTCGGCGCATATCCGCTCCAAGCTCCTGAGGCGGCGGCTCTGGCCGCCCTCACGGAAAATCTCGCGCCGGAGCTTATAATAGCTCTCCACAGTCAGGGCGAGGTCATATACTATATGTCCAACGGCTACGCCCCCGAGGGCACCTTCCCGCTGGTGCAGGAGATGGCGGACGCAAGCGGCTATACTCTGGAGGCGACGCCGTCCTTCAGCGACAACGCCGGTTACAAGGACTGGTTCATCTCCCGCTTTGACCGCCCCGGCTTCACAATCGAGATGGGTCTGGGCGAAAATCCCCTGCCCCTCTCGCAGCTCGACTCTATCTATGCCCGCGTCGCCCCAATGCTTTTATTAGCGGCGAATGGAAAATAAGCCGGATAAATATTATTTATTATCTATTATTTATTATTTTGAAATTAGCAGTGGCAAGACTTAGTCTTGCCACTGCTAATTACAGTTAGGCTTTCCTAAAGTTGCCCGAGATTTCCGTCAGTGCTTTGGCAGCCTCCATCTTGCAGTCGGCGCTTCTGGCAATGTCCGCGAGCGCGACGATTCCGACGAGCATTCCGCCCTCCGTTACCGGAAGACGGCGCACGCGCGACGACGCCATCTTCTGGGAAACCTTCTCCGTGCTGTCGCTCGAGTCCGCCGTAACCAGATTGCGGGACATAATCTCGCTGACCTTAATCACCGAGGCGTCCTCATCGGCGGCGACGCAGCGCAGCACGATATCGCGGTCGGTAACGATGCCCTTGAGCTTCCCGCGGCTGTCATGCACAGGCAGAGAGCCGATGTTGTTGCGCTTTAAAAGCTTTGCCGCCGCGCTGACGCTCTCGTCCTCGCGAATCGAAATTACATTTCCCGTCATAATTTCTCCGATGTTCATAAATAACCCATCCTTTCAAAAATAAGTATAAAATGATAAATCTAAAATAAGTATCACACAATTTGCGATGTATTATACTCAAAACAAAATTTTGGGCATAATACATCGCAAATTAATTAATATTGAGTCGCACTAAAGCGCGACTCAGTAATTCTCAATTCTCAATTGCCCTTGTAATTTCCTACGGCAACGTATATAATACAATGGACTGGGTATTCGAACCCGTGCCGGTTTTTGCCCCTAATCATAAATAAGCACTGGTGGTAACTATGGACGAAAACACAAAAAATTTCATTCACGACTTTATTGACGAGGACCTTGCCCCCGGCGGTGCTTTCGCCGGAATGACGGTGCACACGCGCTTTCCGCCGGAGCCGAACGGTTACCTGCACATCGGCCACGCCAAAGCGATTTACATCGACTTCGGCACCGCGCAAAAATACAAGGGCGTCTGCAACCTGCGCATGGACGACACGAACCCCTCCAAGGAGGACGTCGAATATGTGGACGCGATTAAAGAGGACATCCACTGGCTGGGCTACGACTGGGAGGACAGGTTCTATTACGCCTCCGACTACTTCGAGCAGCTTTACGGCTTTGCCGTCGAGCTTATCGAAAAGGGTCTTGCCTATGTCTGCGAGCTGACGCCGGAACAGATGGGTCAGATGCGCGGCAGCGTCGGCGTGCCCGCCCAGTCCCCCTATCGGGACAGGCCCAAGGCCGAGAGCCTCAATCTCTTCAAGCGTATGCGCGCCGGTGAATTTGAAAACGGAAAATATACCCTCCGCGCCAGAATTGACCTATCCTCCGGCAACTTCAATATGCGCGACCCCGTCATCTACCGTATAAACCACGCCTCCCACCACCGCACAGGGGACGCCTGGTGCATCTATCCCATGTATGACTTCGCCCATCCCATTGAGGACGCCATAGAGCACATTACCCACTCTCTCTGTTCGCTGGAGTTTGAGGACCACAGACCGCTCTATGACTGGGTGAGAGACAATATCTCCGCGCCCTCGCGCCCGCGCCAGATCGAATTTGCGCGGCTCGGGATAAACTACACCGTTATGAGCAAGCGCAAGCTCCGTAGGCTTGTGGAGGAGGGCTACGTCTCCGGCTGGGACGACCCCCGTATGCCCACCCTCTGCGGTCTGCGCCGCCGCGGCTACACCCCCGAGGCAATCCGCAGCTTCTCCGAGCGCAACGGCGTCTCGAAAACCGCCTCCACCGTGGAATTCGGCTTTTTGGAGCACTGCCTGCGGGAGGATTTGAATGAAAAAGCCCTCCGCGCAATGGCGGTGTTAGAGCCGATTCCGCTGACTATTACAAATTACCCGGAGGACAAGTCCGAAACCTTCGAGGTGGAAAATAACCCCAACCGCCCGGAGGACGGCACACGGAGTGTGTCCTTCTCGCGGAAGCTCTATATTGAGCGCGAGGATTTCATGGAGGAACCGGCGAAGAAATATTTCCGCCTTTTCCCGGGCAATGAGGTTCGCCTCAAGGGCGCCTACGTCGTAAAATGCACCGGCTGCGTTAAAAACGAGCACGGCGAAATAACCGAGGTTCTCGCCGAATACGACCCCCTAAGCTCCGGCGGCAATCCCGCCGACGGCAGAAAGATTAAAGGTACTATTCACTGGGCGGACGCGGCAAATTGCCTCGACGCCGAGGTGCGGCTCTATAGTAATCTCTTCTCCGACCCCGACCCCGACTCCGGCGACAAGGATTTCATAGATTGCCTAAACCCCGATTCACTGACCATGCTCACTGGCTGCAAGGTGGAAAAATATCTCGGCGGCGCCGCCCCCGAGCAGTCCTTCCAGTTCATGCGCAAGGGCTACTTCTGCTTAGACTCCCGCGACAGCTCTTCGGAGAATCTAGTGTTCAACCGCTCTGTTGCTCTAAAGGACAGCTTCAAGACAAACTAAAATATACAATTTGACAAAGAGGAGAGAGAAAATGAACAGAAAAATCCTGAAAGCTCTGAGTCTGCTGCTCTGCGCGGTGCTGGTCTTCGGCGTCCTGCCGGGCTTCACCGTCCCGCCCGTCGAGGCTCAAGAGTACATAAACAAACCGGTGAGCATATCCGAGGCCGAACAAGCTCTTACGTCAATCTCCGATCTGGAGCAGCTCTATTCCGAAGACAATCCAAAGCCCATCTCGCAGCTGGCTTCAGTCGGCTCCTTTGAGCTTGACGTGAACGAATACATAGTCTCCTATCTCAACTCTCTCCTGCACCCGCTGGGCGCGCTCGATTTGGATGACGCGGCGGGATACGTCAGCGTAATCGTTACGCTTCAAGAGCTGCCCGGAGTGCTCTATAGGGAATATTCGTCCTCCTCTTCCCTGCAGAGCGTTTTGGGCGACACGCCGGACGAGATAAAATCCGAGGCCGCCGCCGTATCGCGCACGGTCTCCCTTTCGTATCCCATCGAGTTCAGCTATAAAGAGATTTTTTCCGGCTTTGCCGTTACGGTCCCCGCCTCCTACGCTCGCGAGATCGCAAAGATGCCCGGCGTCTACGCCGTAACCCCCGACTATACCGCCCACGTCTTGACCGAAGACGCCTCGACCCCCGCGCAAAGCTCCCTCGCCGCGTCCGGCTCTCAGCACGGCATGGCGGCGAGCTTAGAGCTGCTTCAAATCGACGAGCTTCACGACTTAGGCTACACCGGCGCGGGAATCAAGGTCGGCGTTATTGACACCGGCATTGACTATAACCACCCGGATTTGAAGGACGCATATGTCTCCGGCTACGACTTCATAGGCAAGGACTCTGACCCCATGGAGGCGACCTATGAGGAGTGGCTGGAAGCCTATGCGCTTGACCCGGAGGCGTATCCCGAAACTAACGCCGGGGGATGGAACTACTATACCGAACACGGCACCCATGTCTGCGGCACCATCGCAGGTACCGGCGGCAGCGGCAGTCCTTACTCAACTCTGGGCATAGCTCCCGACGTTGAGCTTTATGTCGGCCGCGTATTGGGACATTACGGCACCGGTTCGACGAGCGCCATAGTTGCCGGTATAGAGGATTTTTCAGCCGAAGGTGGATACCTGCCCAAGGTGGACGTGCTTAACGCCTCTCTCGGCTTTAATTCGAATTCAGCCTATACCGTCGATGCTGTCGCTTCAAATAACGCCGTTATTGCGGGAGTTAGCATGGTAGTAGCTACCGGTAACAGCGCCTCTGATTCGATCCCCGATCACCGCAGCCTATATACCCTTGGAAGCCCGGCCTCTGCCGCTCTGCCCATCGCCGTCGGTGCGACTGACGTCGGCGGACAAACCATCGGAGTCTATAAAAACGCCGCAGTTTACACAGCGGGCGGCGAGGCTCTCGCGGCAGATTTCAATATAGTTGTTGAAAGCTCGGGTTATTCTGACTCTTTCGCGGACGACGTCATAACAACGGGCGGCGGCGAGCTTATTGCCGGGACCTTCGGCTATCCCCTCTATCCTGTCGGCGACATGATAGAGGCGACGACGCCGGAGGAGCTTGCGGCTCTGGATGACGGCTCTCTTAACGGTAAGATTTTGGTAATCATGCGCGGCGCAATAATGGTTACTGAGATACTTTCCGAGGTTTCGCGCCTCGACGCCGCCGGTATTATAATTGTAAATAACCAGCCTTACATCTCCAAAACCTCGCTCACCGGTTTAAAACCCGACGGTTTTCCGGTTATGACAGCCACCTCCCTTTTGGCGGATCTTCTTGCCGAGAATTTCGAGAAGGAGCTTTATCTTGACTTAGGCGCCTTTTCCACTTATGACCGTCCCAACGAAATAGCCTTTTTCAGCTCAAACGGTCCCATTCCCGAAACCGCCCAGATAAAGCCCGACATAGTCGCCCCCGGCTTTGCAATTGTATCGACCGTACCCGCGGGCTATATCAACCCGGACCATAACACAACCGACTACAGCTATGCCTATCTCTCAATGATGGGAACCAGCATGGCCTCCCCGCACGTCGCGGGAATCGCGGCGCTCATGCGTCAGGCTTTCCCGGAGGCTTCTCCCAATGAGATAAAGGCGCGGCTCATGAACACCGCCGACAGCGATATCATAAAGGCGAGCGCTAACTATCCCGCTCCCGGCGGTTCTTCGGACATAACCCAAGCCTCCGTAATGGAGGTCGGCGCGGGTTTAGTCCAGCCCTATGCCGCGATAATGGAGAAAACCGACTTTTACGCCGAGTCACCTGTTGTCGCCTACAGCGATGTTGAAATTTCTTCGGAAGCTTTGCTGACCTCCGGCTCAATAACCTTCGGCTATGTCCCCGCAGGTTCCTCCGCCACGCTTCCCATAATCATGCACAACAACTCTGACACGGCAAAGCAGGTCAGTCTGACGCACCGCTTCATCCTATCCCGCTACTCCGGCAACGCTGTCTCTGACGGCTTGAGCCTGAGCTTTTCTGACCCGGGCGCGAGCGTAACTGTTCCCGCGCTCTCCGAAGCGCTCACCTACGTAACAGTTTCTGTCCCCGAGGGGCTGGCTTATGGTACGATTTATGAGGGCTATGTAACTCTGACGACGGGCTCCGAGACCTACACTCTGCCCTTCGCCCTAACAGTCGGCGACTCCGGCACTCTTAACCCCGACACTATGCGCGGCTACATCTCAAAACCGGTGATTACCGCCAGCGCCGATTTCGCCGAGCAAGACCTCTCCCAATATCTGGAGGTTGTTTTTGATTATTCCGGCACGTGGCCGAATAACTTACTTCTCTTCTTGGTGGAAGACCAATTCGGAGAGACCGGACTGATGTACACTGCTTACAATCCCCTTGCCCCCGGAAGCTCCGTACTGGACGAAAACGATATTTACCTGCTTTCAAACCTGTATCATCCCTGGGACTCAGAGGCCGGGAAGTATGCCGCCGAAGCCGTGCCTCTGCCGGACGGACCCTACACGCTGTACGCCGCCTATCATGAATACACAGCGGACGACCAATACCCCTATTATCCTGCATATGAGCTGGGCGACTTCCTGGTGAACAGCACTCCTCCCAATCTCAACTTTGATGAGGACGTCTATATTCGCTCCGAAAACGGTGACTACACCGTAACTGGCGATGCTAGCTTCACAATGGATTACGACGCCAACGCCATCAATATCGAATACGGCGGCTCTCTTGAGCCGGGCGACGTCGTCTCCGTCAAGGCCAATATCTACAGCTACGCTATCGCCCGCGCGGGTCTCTTTGACGTCATGTATAACTACGACACCTTTGTCAGCTGGCTGACCGGCGGCGGCTCGGAGCTTGTCTCGGAACCCTTCGACAAGAGCTTCAATGTGCTCCATCTGCAACGCGGCAAGTCGATTGCCGAGCAGCATACCGACAAAGACGGAAATGTCTGGATAGACCTTAAGCTGCCCTATGCTTTCTCCGAGGAGCCGATAAAAATCTATGATCTCTCCGCGGCTGACTGCTCCCAGCCCCTTCTCGCCGCAGGCGGCGCGGCGCTCTGCAATAATATGGGCAAAGAGTATTCCATCTCTGTGAGCACAGACAATCCCCTTGAGGCTCTGCCCTTTGAGGACGTATCGGTTGACGACTGGTTCTATGCCGACGCGCAGTTTGCCTACGCCTTCGGCCTTATGGAGGGCACAAGCTCTGAGAGCCCGAGCTTCTCCCCTCGCTCTCCCATGACCCGCGCGATGGTCTGGACTATGCTCGCGAGACTTTCCGGCGAGACCATAACCGGCGAGACTTGGATTGAGGCCGCTCAGGCTTGGGCGATCGAAACCGGCGTCTCGGACGGCGCCAATCCGAACGGCAGCGTCACCCGCCGCCAGCTTGCGACCATGCTCTACCGCTACGCCGGAGGCGTGGATGGTTGGCCGGACGAGGCCATGGAGTGGGTACAGAACCTCGGAATAATAAACGACGGCAGACCCGACGATACCGCAGTCCGCTCCGAAGTCGCCGCTATTTTCCACCGCTATTTAGAGAACCTCTGATTTGGGTAAGCTCTGATTTAATCAGAGCTTACTTCGTTAAAAAATGTATTAGGAGACAGATAAAATGAACAAAAGGTTCGTAAAGCTTCTGAGCCTGCTGCTCTGCGCCGTCATGATTTTCGGCATCCTGCCGGGCTTCACCGCCCCACCCACCGAAGAAAACCCCGTGCCCATCTCTCAGCTTGCCTCTGTTTCCTCCGGCGAGTTTGACGAGAACGAATACATAGTCTCCTATCTGAACTCTCTTCTGCACCCACTGGGCGCGCTTGATCTTGACGACGCGGCGGGGATGGTGAGCGTAATCGTCACGCTCAAGGAGCTGCCCGGCGTGCTCTACGACATATATTCGTCCTCCTCGACCTTGCAGAGCGTTCTCGGCGACACGCCTGACGAGTTAATGTCCGAGGCCGCCGCCGTCTCGCGCACGGTCTCGCTCTCCTATCCCATCGAGCATACGTATACAGAGGTTCTCAGCGGCTTTGCTGTTACGGTCCCCGTCTCCTATGCTCGAGAAATCGCGAAGATGCCCGGCGTTTACGCTGTAACCCCCGATACCCCCGTCTACCTCACGGATGAAGAGGTCTCAGCCCCCGCGCAAAGCTCCGTCGCCGCAGTTGGGGGCCCTCAGCACGGTATGGCTCCGAGCCTTGATTTGCTCCGTATTAACGAGCTTCACGAGCAGGGCTTCACCGGCGCGGGAATCAAGGTCGGCGTCATTGACACCGGCATCGACTATAATCACCCGGATCTCAAGGACGCCTATGTCGGCGGCTACGACTTCATTGACGACGACAATGACCCCATGGAGGCCACCTATGAGGATTGGCAGGCAGCTTTCGCTCTCGACCCCGAAGCGTATCCCGAGGTAAATGTCGGCGGCAACGAATACTATACCAGTCACGGCACCCATGTCTCCGGCACAATCGTCGGTTCCGGCGTAAACGACAGTCCTCTCTCAACTCTGGGCGTGGCTCCCGACGCCGATCTCTATGTCGCCCGCGTCATGGGCGAATATAGCAGCGGAGTTTCTTCCACTTCAATGGTCGCTATTGATGACTTCGCGGCTGAAGGCGGCCATCTGCCCAAGGTAGACGTTATTAATATGTCTATCGGCTCTTTTGTTAACACTAGCTACACCGTGCGAAGTGTCGTCGTGAATAACGCGATATTGGCGGGTCTTAACTTTGTGTTAACCCCCGGCAACTATGCCGATGCTGTAGTCCCCGGTCATCGCAGTCCGTATACCGCCATAGAGCCCGGCACAGCAACCCTGCCGATCACCGTGGGCGCGACTATGGCAGGCGGAACGTATACCCTGTCCTATAACAACGCCGCGATAAACACAGCGCAGGGCGTTGCTATCGCTGAAAACGTCTATCTGTATGTTGAAGGCTCGGATTTTTTAGACTCTTTTGCGGACGACGTCATAATAACACGCAAGGGCGATCTGCTTGCCGGGAGCTTCGGCTATCCCCTCTATCCTGTCGGCGACATGGCGGGGGCGACGACTTATGAAGAGCTTGCCGCTCTGGAGGACGGCTCTCTTACCGGTAAGATTCTTGTAATTAAGCGCGGCGTGATACAATTTGTTGATATGCTCCCCGAGGCTCTTCGTCTGAACGCGGGAGCGCTTCTGCTTGTCAATAATCAGCCTTCTGCCCTCTCAGGCACTCAGCTTTCCGGTTCTAAAGAGAACAGTCTGCCTGTACTGACGGCATCCTCCGCTCTGGCGGACCTTCTCGCCTTGAGCCCCGGGCAGGAGCTGTATCTTGACTTAGGCGCCCTAGCGCACGAAGGTACGCCCCATGAAATAGCTTTTTTCAGCGGAATGGGTCCCGCAGCCGACACCGCTCTGATAAAGCCCGACATACTCGCCCCCGGCTATGCTGTTCTATCAACAGTGCCCGCCTTCAGTATCAATTCCGATCATAACGCGACGGATTACAGCTGTGCCTATCAAGCATTTTACGGGACAAGCATGGCAGCCCCGCACGTAGCTGGAATCGCCGTGCTGATGTGTCAGGCCTTCCCTGAGGCAACTCCTGCCGAGATTAAGGCGCGGCTTATGAACACCGCCGACAGCGAGATCACAAAGGCAAGCAGCACCTATCCCGCGCCCGGCGGCTCAACTAACACAACACAGGCCTCCGTTATGGAAGTCGGCGCGGGTCTAGTGCAGCCCTATGACGCGATAATGGGAACGGGCGATTTCTATGCCGAAGCTCCTGTCGTTATAGTCGGGCAAAGTGCGCAGGAGCCCACTTCCATGGGAACCACGGGCTCAATTAACTTCGGCTATGTCCCCTCCGGCGGCACGGCTACGCTGCCCATAATCATGCACAACAAGTCTGCCGCCGAAAAACAGGTCTCACTCTCCTCCCGCTTCATCCTCTCCCGCTATTCCGGAAACGCCGGAGCGGACGGCGTGACGCTGAGCTTTTCTGAGCCGGGCGCGAGCGTGACAATTCCCGCCGCAGCCGAGGCGCGAACCTCCGTGACCGTTTCCGTCCCCGAGGGACTTTCTACCGGCACGATTTACGAGGGCTATGTCACCCTCACGACAGGCTCCGACCAGTACACGATACCCTTCGCCGTGGTCGTCGGCGCCTCTCCCGTCTTTGATGAAGACTCTGTGCGCGGCTTCATCTCAAAGCCCGTGCTCACTACCGATAGCGACGCCGCCGAGGCTCCGGCCTCCGAAATGCTGGAGGTGGTTTTGGACTATTCCGGCGTCTGGCCGAGGAATGAGATTTCCTTTTTGGTGGAAGACCAATTCGACAATGTAGGAAAGCTGGTCAGCACTTTCATGGCTTACATTCCCGGACGCCCAATTCTCGAGCAAAATGATATTTACCTGCTTTCAAATCTATATTACCCCATTGACCCAGAGACCGAAGTGCTTGCCGCCGAGGCCGTGCCACTGCCGGACGGCCCCTACACTCTCTATGCTACCGCCACTGCTATAAGTGACGAAACCTACGAGGAGGTAATAACCTTTGCCTTTGAGTTGGGCGGCTTCCTTGTAAACAGCACCCCGCCCACCCTCAACCTAGACAGGGACGAAGGCGTTTATATTCGCTCCGAAAACGGGGATTACACCCTCACCGGCGACGCTTCCGCCGCGTATAACTACAGTACCAAAACGCTCAACATTGAATACGGCGGCTCTCTTGAGCCGGGCGATGTTGTCTCCGTCAAAGCCAATATCTACAGCCCCGCCATTGCCCGCACCGGTCTCTTTGATATCATGTATAACTACGACGCCTTCGAGAGTTGGCAAAACGGCGGCACAGAGCTTCTCTCCGCCCCCTTCGACCAGAGCTTTAACGTGCTTTACCTGTACCGGGGTCTGAGCCAAGCTAAGCAGCATACCGACAAGGACGGAAATGTCTGGATTGACGTCAAACTCCCCTATGCCTTCTCCGATGAGCCGATAAAAATTTACGACCTCATCGCCGGGGACTGCGCCCAACCCCTCCTCAGCTACGGCGGCGAGCAGGTTGTCAACAATATGGGTGAAGAGTATTCCATCTCCGTGAGCACAGACAAGGTGCTCGGGAAACTGCCCTTCAATGACGTCTCTGAAACCGACTGGTTTTATGCCGACGCGCAATATGTCTACGCCTTCGGCATTATGGAGGGTACCAGCACCCAGCCCGCTACCTTCTCCCCCCGGTCTCAGATGACCCGCGCGATGGTCTGGACTATGCTCGCAAGACTGAGCGGCAAGGCCATAACCGGCGACACTTGGATTGAGCAGGCACGGGCTTGGGCGACCGAAAACGGCGTCTCCGACGGCGCCAATCCAAACGGCAGCGTCACAAGACGCCAGCTTGCGACCATGCTCTACCGCTACTCCGGCGGCGCAGACGGTTGGCCGAACGAGGCCATGAGCTGGGCGGAATCGAACAAACTTATAAGCGACGGCCGACCCGACGACGCCGCGAAGCGAAACGAAGTCGCCGCAATTTTCCGCCGCTACTTGAGCGCTGAATAAATGCCATATTCTCTGAGAATCCGCCGGATAACCGGCGGATTCTTTAATATTTCGGACTATTAAACTCTCAAACGCTCTTCTTTTCGCTAAATGCAAGAATTGGCTAATGTTACCGTATTGTAACTCTTTTGTAATCTTCTTGTCGATTTGTAACCAATTTGCAATTACATGTTAATTGATATGTCGAAAAACAAATGTTATAATTTATTTGCGGTATTTCAATGTAAATCCTATTGTTTTAGAGTTTACACTGGATTTTTTTGTAAATACACGTCTTTCAAGAGGAGAAAATTTAGATGAAAAACCTGAAGATGTCCTACAAGATTCTGTTCACCGCCTTGATAGGCGTAGTCGGTTCCGTCATTGTGTGCGCCTTCGGCATTATCGGAATGATTAACCTTAATGCTTCGACACACACCATGTACACCGAGGGCATAGAGCCCGTCGAATATGCCGCCACGATGTATGACGAGCTTGCCAATCAGCGCATAACTCTTTCTAACGCGATAATCTTTAGGGAAAACAACCCCGAATTCGCGTCGGGTGAGCGCGCCGCCCTCACCGAGGAAAAGGAGCCGAACTTTGTCGCAGCTATGGAGAATTTCGCGGAGCTGACAAAGTCAGACCCCGAGATTTCCGCAGTAAACAAGTCTCTCTCCGACTACTACTATAGCGAGTTTGCCGCCGCCAAGAAGGCCGTGCTGGACGCCATAGACTCCGGAAACAGCGTCGCGATAACAACAGCTATGGAGGCCTTTGACGGCAGCGCCAGCGACGTAAGCGACTTTGTAACCGAGGGCATGATGGGAGTCGTTGAGCTGGGTAAAACCGCCAACACCGAAGCCGACTCTGTCTTCAATATGTATCTCATTATCATAATCGCCGTGTTCGGCGTGTTCGCCGCAATCGCGGTAATTTTCGCCCTGTACATGTCGAGAGTGCTAAGCAATGCCATGAAGCTTATAACACGCGTCGCCTCCGGAATCGCCGAGCGTGGTCAGCTTGACTTCGACCCGGAGACAACGAAGGCAGTTCGCGATAGTGCCTCCCAAAAGGACGAGGTAGGACATACATATGCGGCCTTCGTCAATATGCTCCGCCGTCTGCGCGAATGCTCTGACGCGCTTGTTATGGTCGCGGAAAAGGATCTGCGTGTCGATATCACCGCCTTGAGCGAGGATGACCGTATGGGCAAGAGCATCGAAACGATGATAGTCAAGCTCAGCGAATCCATGGGAGAGATTGACAGAGTCGCCGAGCAGATGGATACGGCGAGCGCCCAGATGGCTAATGCGGCGCAGTCCCTTGCAGAGGGAGCTCAGGAACAGTCGGTAAGCGTATCTACGCTCGACCGCACCATCTCCGAGATTCTCGAGCAAAACACTCAAGGCAACGTCTACACGGACGAGGCCGAAACCATCAGCCGCAGCATAATGGTCGGCGCCGAGAAGAGCGAGAGCCAAATGCGCGACATGGTCAAGGCGATGAACTCCATAAGCGACGCCAGCGACAATATCAGCAAGGTCATAAAGGTAATAGACGATATCGCCTTCCAGACCAACATACTGGCTCTGAACGCCGCTGTTGAGGCCGCACGCGCCGGACAGCACGGCAAGGGCTTTGCCGTCGTGGCGGAAGAGGTTCGCAATCTCGCGGCAAAGAGCGCCTCTGCCGCCAAGGACACAACCGACCTCATCAACGAGTCAATCACCAAGGCTCAGTCCGGAATGCAGATAGCCACGGACACCTCCAAGAGTCTTGAAACAATCGTTCAGGGCATCCGCAAAAACTCCGACACCATTGCCGAAATCGGCAGGCTCAGCCGGATGCGCGACGAGGCGCTCCACGGCATAGCCGGAAACGTGCGCTCGATCAGCGACGTTGTAAACGCAAACGTTGCCGCCAGCGAGCAGACCAGTGCCTCCAGCACCGAGATGAACAATCAGGCGGACATCCTCGCCGACACCGTCCGCGAGTTCAAGCTCAAGGACGCAGTCTTCCAGTTGAATCCCTAATGTCGCACCTATCGTCAAACTAAAAATCGTCGGGAGAGGGCATATGCCCTCTCCCGCTTTGCTATAAGCAAATTCTGACAATATTGACAGAATGTTGTTTTGAAAAAAACTCTGTGGTAGTATTACTGTATCACCAAGAATCGGGGGGTAACATCAGATGCGAAAAAACATATGGAAGCGGGTTGTGTGCCTCGTTTTGTTGTGTGCGGCTTTTGTGAGCCTATTGGGCTTCGCCGGTTGCGCGCCGAAGGCCAGCGAGGTAGGCGGCGATGTCAGCGAAGAAGAAATCAAAATCTATACTCTGAGCACTAACATACCTGCTGTCGATGAGTCGGTTACACCGCTCATAATCGAGTGCACGCTGGAGGGCGGAGTTCTCACAGATACACTCTCTGCGGCGGATTTTAAGCTGCATTACGGTCTGAGCAGCATGACAATCGACGGCATAGAGCGCCTTGACGACACCCGATTGAGTTTAACTCTCACCGGTGAGATTAATAACGTCTACGACAGCGCGCAGGTAACTCTTCTAAGCTCCGGAATCGTCGGCGGCGATAGCAACGCGAGTGTGTATCTTGAACTGTTAAAGCCGCAGGTGATCATTGACTACCACGATATCACTATGAATGCCGGGACACTTAGTATCCCAATTACGCTCTATCAGTGTGCTTTTGTCGATACGGCGAGCGCTGAGGATTTTTCCCTGATTGGCATGGACGGCGTGGAGATTTACATTTCCGATTTCGAGCTGCAAGGCGAGACGGACGCTATCCTCAGTTTTATGGCGGATGGATACAGCGATATTGACGAGGCGCTCATAGCTCTGGACAAGGCCGCCATAAGCGGCGCAGCGCTTGTGATAGACGGGCAGGCGCTGAATACAGAAGAGGGCACGGCAATCGGGCTGAATATTCCCTTCGTGCACGTCGCGCCGGATTTTAGGGAAATAACCTTAAACAGCGACGGTTCGCTAAAAGTCACCTGCCTCTTATCCGGGTATTCATCGGACAAGATGATAGACCCCTCCTACATAACGCTCGGCGGCGATTTCGTGAAAGAGCCGGAGGCTCAAGAGAGCAGCTTCACTCTCACGCCGGAGGGCGAAACCCTCTTTAGCTTCACTGTGACCGCCGACGCCGCAAGCTCCGACCATTTGATCGCCGGAACCATTTGCCTAGCTCCGGGGGCATTTAATAATCCTTGGGGAACGCCGAGCATTGAGCTGGTTTACGAGCGCGTGATTCATCCTGATGACGTCGGAGGTGTTACGCCGAGCACCATTTCAAGCTCTCAAGCGCAGAGCCCCGGTCTCGCGCCGGAGGCTTTGACAAATGCCTTGGTTACTCCCGGCGAAGGCCTAGTTTTCGACCACGCAATACAAAATGGCGCGGCCGAGATGCAGCCTGTTACTGTCGGACTCGGTCTGGGCGGTTTTGACATATTTGTTGAGGCGATAGAAGGCTTCACAAAAACGATGGAGGTCTTTGATAGTTTCTCGTCCCTAGTTGAATTCGGCACTGAAATAGCAACATGGTTCGGCTGGATATCCCCGGAGGAAGTTGCTATGGAAAAGGTATTAAACGCTCTTGAAGGGTTGGATTTGTCTATCAGCAATCTTTCGACACAAGTTAAGTCTTTATCTGCCGAAACAAAAATGGAGGGTTCAGAAAGCCGCGTCAGAGAATTTGGTTCAAGTCTTGAAAATCTCCACAAGTTCGTCCAAAGCTTTGACACCGTTCTGGAGGGTGAGATTCGCCAAATGCTCGTCTCCTCAACCGCCGAGGATCTGCTGTCCGGCGAGATATATGATTCGCTCAGCTCAGCGGATAAGCAGCAGGCTCTGGACTTAGCGCAGGCTGCGATTACAGGCTATAATAACTCCGTGAGCGCGGGTTCGCGTTTAACAAAAGCGAAGATAACCGAGGCTCTCGGTGGCGGGGATTCTAATGCCGCTGTTATAGTCCTGGGCAAAGCGGGAAAAAAGATAGGGACTGAGTTCTACAATAAAGAAGTAAACGGCAATGACTTTTATACGGAATTCACCTCAATATGCACGGAGGTAACCGGGGAGGGCTTTAACCAGAGCATATTAGTAGACCTCGATTATATGGCCGATTACACCTACAACTGGGAAAAAGAGGCTTATCCCGTGCGTAATTACTATCGGAATTACATTCAGTCCGTCCTCTTTGAGACAGGCGAGCTGTTAAATTTCTGCGTCGCGGCCTATAATCCTGAGATGGATACTGCCGCGCTGAACGCCAGTTATAACAGAGTTATGACTTATATCACGCAGGGAGATGGAAAAACCACGAATCGCGATCCCTCTCAAACCGGGCGTTTGCTGCCCGCTGCTTATTGCACGACGCTCGACAGAACCGTAAAAGTAGCGGAAGATATGAACACCGCCTTGGATGACGGGAAATTGGAGGAAGGGAAGGACATCCTAGACCGGCAGGATTTAAGGCAAATTAAAGAGGGTGCTATGAGACTCGGACGCTCGCTCCTCGAGGATTTTACAGCCGGCGGGCTTTACATAGCAAGTGATCTTGTTGACTTTTCTTTTATTTGCGCGCGTCCGTATGAGAGGATCGGATACAATTATGCTATGACGGTACCTGTGGTAGAAAGAAATGCTTACGTCTATGACTCCGGTGACAAAACGTCGCTCGATATGGAGAGTAAAATGGTCTATTCATATGCGCCGCTAAATCCAGGCTTCCATGAAAGCGACTTGAAATACGCCGTTCTCTTGTTTGGAGAATAAAATTAAATCACATACCAAAGCCGCTCCGTTGTCGGAGCGGCTTTGTGCTAATTCGTCGCGCATGCGCGACTCCTTCTATCTATTATCTATTATCTTATATCTCTTATCTGCGGCAAATAGCCGCTTCGCGGCTATTTGCCGCTGGCGCCGTAGTTGGCTAGCACCCGCGCTGAGGGGTCGGTGACGTTGCAGCCGGGCCAAGAACTGTTCGGCATCCAGAAGGCCTTTACCATCTGCGCCTGACCGGGGTAATACTTCTCAAAAATCTCGCGATAGAGCAGCGACTCCTTCGTAAAGGGCGCGGCAAAGCTGTACTGCGCGCACTTCTCGGCAAGCTCTTCGTCGGAGTATTTCTCCTCGGCATAGGCTTTTATGCAGTCGGCAAGAGAGTGCCCCACGGCGTCTGAAAACGCGGCCTTCTCGCGCCAGAGAAGGTTCTCCGGGAGCCAGTCGCCCTCAAAGGCGTGGCGAAGGAGATACTTCCCCTTGCCGTAGCTGTTCATCTTCATTTCCGGTGGAATGCGCATAACATACTGCGCAAAGTCCAGATCGCCGAAGGGCACCCGCGCCTCGAGCGAGTGGACGGAAATCGAGCGGTCGGCGCGGAGCACGTCATACATATGAATCTCGCGGATGCGCTTCTCGGCCTCGAGCTGAAACTCCTCCGAGCTCGGGGCAAAGTCCGTATACTTATAGCCGAAAAGCTCGTCTGAAATCTCCCCGGTTAGGATTACGCGCACGTCAGTGTTCTCGTGAATATACTTGCAGACCAAATACATCCCCATAGACGCGCGGATCGTGGTTATATCATAGGTGCCCAGCGTCGCGATTACGTCCTCGAGATTGGCGAGCACGTCGCTCTCGTCAATAATCACCTCAGTGTGGTCGCTGCCTATGTATTCGGCGGCCTGCTTGGCGTATTTTAGGTCAATGGCGTCGCCGGACATACCGATGGCGAAGGTGCGGATCGCTTTGCGCAGCTGCTTTGCGGCTATGGCGCAGACGAGAGAGCTGTCGAGTCCCCCCGAGAGGAGAAAGCCCACGGGTACATCCGCGTCCAGACGCTTTTCCACCCCCGCGACAAGCTTCTCGCGGATATGACGGCAGACCGTCTCTAGATCGTCCGTGACATAGGCTCTCCTTCGTGAGAGCGACTTATACTCGATGAACTCCCCGTCCGCCCAGTAGTGCCCGGGCGGGAAGGGCTTAATTTCGTCACACAGCCCGACGAGGTTCTTGGCTTCGGATGCAAAGAGCATTTCACCTTGCGCGCTTTTTCCGTAATACAGCGGACGTATGCCAATCGGATCGCGCGCGGCGATGAAGGAATTTTTCTTAGCGTCATAGATTATGAGCGCAAATTCCGCGTCCAGCAGCGAGAACATATTGCAGCCGCACTTCTCATAGAGCGGGAGCAGAATCTCGCAGTCGGAGTCACCGACGAACTCATATTCCGGTGAGAGCGCGCTTTTAAGGGTGCGGAAGCCATAGATCTCGCCGTTGCAGACCACCGCGTTGCCATTTAGTTCAAAGGGCTGCATACCGCTGACATGTGTGTCCATGATAGCCAGCCTGTGAAAGCCGAGCCTGCCCGCGCCCGTTTCTATAACGCGCGACATATCGGGTCCACGGGAGAGCGTCTTGTCAAAGCCCTCCGTAAAAGCCTCAAGCGATATCCCATCGCCCTCAAATCCGATTATTGAACACATAGCGTACCTCCGGTACAATTGACAATTGAGAATTGATAATTGACAATTAATGGAATCGCCTTCGGCGATTTTTATTTTACGCCGAAGAGTATTTCACCATATGACGGGTACGGCCAAAAGTCCTTCGCCGTCAGGGTTTCCATCTCGTCGGCGCAGATGCGCAGCTCGTTCATGGCGGGAATCAGAACGTCCTTGCAGAAGTTTGAAAGCTCCTCCACATCCTCTATCTCCTTGGAGTTGAAAATAGCCTTCTCCAGAGCCTGAGTGCGCAGATAGATGCAGCTCGTTCCGGCGGACAGCTGCGAAACAGCGGCCTCCTCATAGGAACAGTCGGCTTCGGGCAGGAAGGCGCGCTTGGAAAGCGCCGTCTCCGAAAGCTCGCGGGTGTAGGCTGCGACGGCGGGGAGTATGTCCTTCTTCGCCATCTCAAGCATCGTCAGCGCCTCAATGCCGATAACCTTGCAGTAGTTTTCAAGGAAAATATCAACGCGCGAGTGCAGCTCTCTCTCCGAGAACACCTTGTGTGAGGTGAAGAGCTCAATGCTGCTCTCACCGCCGAAATACGGCATACACTCCGGCGTCGTGCGCAGATTGGCAAGCCCCCGGCTCTCGGCCTCGCGTACCCAAGCCTCGTCATAGCCGTTGCCGTTGAAGATTATGCGCTTGTGCTCGGCGATTACCCGACGGATAAGCTGCGGCAGGGCTTCCTCAAAGCTCTCCGCGCCCTCAAGCTCGTCGGCAAACTGGCGCAGAATTTCTGCGACCGCGGTGTTTAGCACGACGTTCGGGCCGGAGATGGAAAGAGCCGAGCCGAGCATACGGAACTCAAATTTGTTCCCCGTAAAGGCAAAGGGCGAGGTGCGGTTGCGGTCGGTTGTGTCGCGCGGGAAGGGCGGCAGAACGTCAACTCCGATTTTCATCTGCTCCTTGACGGGGCCGTCATAGGAGCTCTCGTTCTCGAGCGCGTCGAGAATCGCGGTAAGCTCGTCGCCTAGGAAGATCGAAACAATCGCCGGAGGCGCCTCATTCGCGCCGAGACGGTGGTCGTTTCCGGCGGAGGCGACGGACAGGCGCAGAAGCTCCTGATAGTCGTCGACGGCCTTTATAACAGCGCTTAAAAAGAGCAGGAACTGCGCGTTTTCATAGGGCGTCTCGCCCGGCTCAAGCAGGTTGACTCCGGTGTTGGTAGAGATTGCCCAGTTGTTGTGCTTGCCGCTGCCGTTTACTCCGGCAAAGGGCTTCTCGTGCAGCAGGCAGACCATATCGTGGCTCTTGGCAACCTTCTGCATAATCTCCATGGTGAGCTGGTTGTGGTCGGTAGCGATATTTGTAGTAGAGAAGATCGGCGCCAGCTCATGCTGCGCGGGCGCGACCTCGTTGTGCTCGGTCTTTGCCAGTACGCCGAGCTTCCAAAGCTGCTCGTTGAGGTCCTGCATGAAGGCCGTAACGCGCGGCTTAATCGTGCCGAAATAGTGGTCCTCAAGCTCCTGACCCTTGGGCGGGCGGGCGCCGAAGAGGGTGCGGCCGGTGTACTGGATGTCGGGGCGCGCGTCAAAATGTGCCTTGTCTATGAGAAAATACTCCTGCTCGGGGCCGACGGTGGTCTTAACGCCTGTCACATCCTCGTTTCCGAAGAGGCGCAAAACGCGCAGAGCCTGCCGGTTAATGGCCTCCATTGAGCGCAGGAGCGGGGTTTTCTTGTCCAGAGCCTCGCCGCCATAGGAGCAGAAGGCCGTCGGAATGCACAGGGCTTTGTCTTTAATGAAGGCGTAACTGGAGGGGTCCCAGGCTGTGTAGCCGCGTGCCTCAAAGGTGGCGCGAAGGCCTCCTGAGGGGAAGCTGGAGGCGTCCGGCTCGCCGCGCACAAGCTCCTTGCCGGAAAACTCCATGATAACCTTTCCCCCGCCGATGGGCGAGATGAAGCTGTCGTGTTTTTCGGCGGTAATTCCCGTTAAAGGCTGGAACCAGTGGGTGAAATGGGTCGCGCCTTTTTCAATCGCCCAATCCTTCATGGCGTTGGCGACAACCGTCGCCACGGCTAAGTCAAGCTCCTTGCCGTCGCGGATAGCCATCTGCATCGCCCTATAGGTCTCCTTGGGCAAACGCGACTTCATGACTGTGTCGTTAAAGACCAGACTTCCAAAAATTTCTGATACTTCACTCATGTGCTTTACCTCCCGAAAAATTTTGTAAATATTGTTAAAAATGGATAAAAATATGTAATCTAAGTGCTTGCCGCCGCATAGAGAAACGCCCTCAATAAAAAAATGGGCGACGACGTAAACCGTCGGCGCCCTTGCCGCAACATTTATGGCGTTACTCTAGCACTTCGAGAAAGAATTGTCAATAGCAATATTCACAAAAATTCGCTTTGATTTTATGAGATTCTTGCAAAAACGCCGTTGACAAGTCAGAGCATATATAGTATATTAAGTATGAACAAGGGCGTTCATCTGGGGGGAGGGTATCCCTGGTGGGTGCCTTTGCCTTATTTTATATGGTTAGGAAGTGACGCCATGCCGCCTAAAGAGGGAGAAATCAGAATACCGTCCGGCTGCGCGATATCCGGAGTGTTTTCAAAATCCGGAAAAAACATCTGCGGAGACACTATTGTCAAGTCAATGGCGGTCATGCACGAGCGCTCCAACGGTCTGGGCGGGGGCTTTGCCGGTTACGGCATTTATCCTCAGTATAAAGACTTATATGCTCTGCACATTTTCTATAATGACAAAAAAGCGCGGGAGGACTGCGAAAAATATCTCGACCGCACCTTCGAGATTATAAACCTCTCCAAAATTCCCGTCCGCAAGTCGCCGAAAATCACAAACGAGCCGCTAATCTGGCGCTATTTTGTCACGCCGGCGCACAACCGCCTCGTGGATAGTCAGCTCGACGAAAAGGAATACACCGCGCGGACGGTGCTTAAAATCAACCGCGAGTTTGAGGGCTGCTATGTCTTTTCCAGCGGAAAGAACATGGGCGTCTTCAAAGCGGTGGGCTTCCCCGAGGACGTCGGCGAGTTTTACCGCCTTGACGAATACGAGGGCTATTCCTGGACTGCTCACGGCAGGTATCCCACGAACACCCCCGGCTGGTGGGGCGGCGCGCACCCCTTTTCGCTTTTGGACTATTCCGTCGTACATAACGGAGAAATCTCCTCCTATGACGCCAACCGCCGCTTTATCGAGATGTTCGGCTATAAGTGCACCCTCCTGACCGACACGGAGGTCATAGCCTATGTCTTTGACTATCTGCTCCGTCGGCAGAGCCTCACCCTTGAAGAGGTTGCCTCTATCATCGCCGCGCCCTTCTGGTCGACTATCGAGTCGCGCCCGGAGGAAGTGAAAAAGAAGCTTACATATCTGCGCAATGTCTACAGCAGTCTGCTTATAACGGGTCCCTTTTCCATTCTCCTCGGCTTCGAGGGCGGCATGATGGCGCTCAACGACAGACTAAAGCTGCGCTCCATGGTCGTCGGTGAAAAGGACGATATGGTCTATATCGCCAGCGAAGAGTGCGCTATTCGCGTTATGGAGCCGGAGCCGGAGAAAATCTGGGCGCCGCGCGGCGGTCAGCCCGTTATCGTTACCCTCGAAGGGAGGCAGGCTTAGAATGGCTCTTACCTTTTTATATCCCGACTATGAAATCGTTCGCAACGACTACCGCTGCATCAAGTGCCGCGTCTGTGAGCGGCAGTGCGCTAACAGCGTTCACCGCTATGACGAAGACGCCAACCTCATGCTCTCTGACGAGGCAAGCTGCGTAAACTGTCACCGCTGTGTAGCCCTCTGCCCGACCCGCGCCCTGAAAATCCGCAAGACAGAACACGTTTTCCGCGAAAACGCCAACTGGCAGGAGCAGACGATCAGAGAGGTCTACCGTCAGGCGGACAGCGGCGGCGTGCTGCTCTCCTCCATGGGCAACCCCGAGAAATACCCTGTATATTGGGATAAGCTCCTCATAAACGCCTCGCAGGTCACGAACCCCTCAATTGACCCCCTGCGCGAGCCGATGGAGACGAAGGTTTTTCTCGGCAAAAAGCCCTCGGTCATGGAGCGCGACGAGCGAGGAGAGCTGAAAACTGATCTTCCTCCTCAGCTGGAGCTTGCTCTGCCCGTAATGTTCTCCGCCATGAGCTATGGCTCTATAAGCTATAACGCCCACAAGTCCCTTGCCATAGCCGCGCGGGAGCTGGACATCTATTACAACACAGGCGAGGGCGGTCTGCACGAGGATTTCTATAAATTCGGCGCGAACACAATAGTTCAGGTCGCCTCCGGCCGCTTCGGCGTACATAGGGGGTATCTCGAGGCGGGCGCGGCAATTGAGATTAAAATGGGTCAGGGCGCAAAACCCGGCATAGGCGGCCACCTGCCCGGCGAAAAAATCGGCGTCGAGGTCTCGCGCACGCGAATGATCCCCGAGGGCACGGACGCCATCTCCCCCGCCCCCCACCACGACATATATTCCATTGAAGACCTGCGCCAGCTGGTGTTCTCCCTCAAGGAGGCAACGGAATATAAAAAGCCCGTCATAGTAAAGGTCGCGGCAGTGCACAACATTGCGGCAATCGCCAGCGGCATCGCCCGAAGCGGCGCGGATATCATAGCGATAGACGGTTTTCGCGGCGGCACGGGCGCGGCTCCCACGCGCATTCGCGACAACGTCGGCATCCCCATCGAGTTGGCTCTGGCAAGCGTCGACAAGCGACTGCGCGATGAGGGCATCCGCAACGACGTTTCCCTGGTCGTCGGCGGGAGCATTCGCTCCAGCGCGGACGTGGTGAAGGCAATTGCCCTCGGCGCGGACGCCTGTTACATAGCGACGGCGGCGCTGCTCGCGCTGGGCTGTCACCTCTGCCGGAACTGTCAGTCCGGGAAGTGCAACTGGGGCATTGCCACTCAGAACCCCGATCTCGTTCGGCGGCTGAACCCCGAGATCGGCGCGCCGAGGCTCGTAAATCTCATGTCCGCTTGGCGTCACGAGATAATGGAATTGCTCGGCGGCATGGGCATAAACTCCATTGAGGCGCTTCGCGGCAACCGCATGATGCTCCGCGGCGTCGGACTGAACGAGAAGGAATTAGATATACTGGGCGTAGCCCACGCAGGAGAATAGCCGCCATGAAACGAGTATATGTCAATGAAGAATGGTGCTTGGGTTGCCATTTGTGCGAATACAATTGCGCATTTGCAAACTCCGGGCAGGACAATATGGCAAAGGCGCTGCGCGACGCGGTGATCAGGCCTAGTATTCGCGTGGAGGAAAACGGAAAGGTCTGCTTCGCCGTCTCCTGCCGCCACTGCGACGAGCCGCTTTGCGTCTATAACTGCATCAGCGGCGCGCTGACGCGCCGAGGAGGCGTTATCTCCATCGACGCGGACAAATGCGTCGGCTGCTACACCTGCGTACTGAGCTGTCCCTATGGCTGCATTACCCCGACCTTCGACGGCGTCATGCAAAAATGCGAGCTGTGCGCCGAAAACGGCGGCTCCCCCGCCTGTGTGGAGGGCTGCCCGAACAAAGCAATAGTATTCGAGGAGAGATGAGCGGGATGAAATATGTCATTATTGGAAATTCCCACGCGGCCGCGGGTGCTGTTGAGGGCATAAGAAACCAAGACGCTCAGGGCGAGATTCTTCTGATCTCCAAAGAGGCTCACCATGTCTATTCAAGGCCTCTCATTTCCTATCTTCTGCAGGGCAAGACCGACCTCGATCGGATGAAATACCGCCCCGACGATTTCTATGAGAAGAACTCCTGTCAGACCCTTTTCGGCGTCTGCGCCGACTCCATCGATCCGGGCAGTCGGAGCGTCACGCTGGATAACGGCAACGCTGTCTCCTATGACAAGCTACTCGTCGCGACAGGCTCGAGACCCTTTGTCCCGAATTTCCCGGGGCTGGATAGCGTACCCAAGTGCTTTTCCTTCATGTCGCTTAGCGATGCTCTCGCGCTCGAAGAGGCTCTCTTCCCCGAGGCGCGGGTACTCATTGTCGGCGCGGGACTCATCGGACTCAAGTGCGCGGAGGGCATCTCCTCCCGCGTGGGCGAAATTACCGTCATAGACCTCGCCGCACGGGTACTCCCCAGCATTCTCGACGAAGAGGGCGCTAAAATGACTCAGGCTCTTCTCGAGCAAAACGGCATAAGCTTTCGGCTCGGCGTCTCGGCGGAGCGTTTTGAGAAAAACCGCGCCATTCTGACGGACGGCACGCAGCTTGACTTCGACCTTCTCGTGCTCGCCGTCGGCGTGAGACCGAACACCGGCCTCGTCGCTCAAGCGGGCGGTAAGTGCAACCGCGGCATAATCGTCGACAAAGCGATGCAAACCACCCTCCCCGACGTCTATGCCGCCGGCGACTGCGTAGAGAGCTATGACGTCTCGAGCGCTCAGAATAAGATGATAGCAATCGTACCCACCGCCTACAGCGGAGGCTTCAATGCGGGCGTAGCTATGGCTGGAGGGCGCAGCCCCGAACCCAAAGCCGTCCCGATGAACGCCATCGGCTTCTTCGGGCAGCATATAATAACGGCGGGCAGCTATGAGGGCGATTTTTACGAGAGCCGAGGCGAGGGCACTTACAAAAAGCTCTTTTACTCCGACAATCTCCTGCGCGGCTTTATACTTATCGGAGACGTCGACAAGGCGGGCATCTATACGAGCCTGCTGCGTGAAAAAACGCCTCTGGACAGCATAGACTTTGACCTTGTCTGTGAAAAACCCTCGCTCGTGGCGTTCTCGCGCGGCTACCGGGACAAAAATTTGGGAGGAAAACCCCATGAATTTGAAAAAAATTGATTGCTCCGGCAAAAACTATGATATACTCAACGAGGAGCTTAGAGCGGTGTCCGGCGACATTGAGCTCACTAACTGTCTCGGGCAGCGCTTCATCGCGGCGGGGTCTCCCCCGCGCAAAATAAAAATCAACGGCATTCCCGGAAACGCCCTCGGCGCATATCTAAACGGCGCCGAAATCTATGTGAACGGCAACGCTCAGGACGCCACCGGCGACACTATGGACAGCGGCAGCATCATCATTGACGGCAGCTGCGGCGACGCGGCGGGCTATGCAATGCGCGGCGGCGCGATTATGGTGCGCGGCGACGTGGGCTACAGAGCCGGTATCCACATGAAGGCCTATGAAGGAAAGACGCCGGTTTTGATTTTCGGCGGACGCTGCGGCAGCTTTCTCGGAGAATATCAGGCGGGCGGCGTTATAATCGCCCTGGGGCTGGGCGTTCCCGAGGACAAAATTCTGGGTTACTTCTGCGGAACCGGTATGCACGGCGGGAAGATTTTCGTCCGCTGCAACGAATTTTCGGCGCGTGTCTCTGAGCAGATTTCGGTCGCGCGCGCGTCTGATGAGGATATGGAGCTTATTGCCCCGATAATCTCCGACTTCTGCTCTTGCTTCGGCGTGGATGAGAGCGACGTCTATTCCAAGGCTTTTCACGTCCTAACCCCCAACAGCGCCAACCCTTATAAACTGCTCTATATACAAAATTAGCTTTAGAGGTGGTTCTATGTTATATTCCGGACAAGAGGTTTTAGATTACGTCCGCGAGGAGAAGGTAAAGTTCGTTAAGCTCGCCTTCTGCGACATTTTCGGTCAGCCGAAGAATGTGTCTATCCTGTCCTCAGAGCTTGAAAACGCCTTTGCGGACGGTATTTCCTTCGACGCCTCCGCCGTGCGCGGCTTCGGCGGCGTCGCCCACTCCGATCTGTTTTTGTTCCCGGACCCCTCTACAATGACGCCCGTTCCGTGGCGACCGACCCACGGGCGGGTTATTCGTATGTATTGCGAGGTTCGCGACCCCTCCGGCAAAAAATCAGAGCTTGACAGCCGCACGATTTTAAAGCGCGCCGTCGAGCAGGCGGCGTCAAGAGAAATAGAGTGCTATTTCGGCGCGGAGCAGGAGTTTTATCTCTTCAAGACGGACGAGCTGGGTGCGCGGACGCTCCAGCCGATAGACGAGGCGGGATATATGGACACCGCTCCCGACGATGCGGGGGAGAATGTCCGCCGTGAAATCTGCCTCTCGCTCGAGGAGATGGGCATAAGCCCCGAGGCGTCTCACCACGAGGAGGGCCCCGGTCAGAACGAAATCGACTTTCGCTACAGCGATCCCCTTCGCGCGGCGGACAACACCGTCACCTTCAAGGCCGTCGTGAGATCCGTCGCCGAGCGCAGCGGACTCTGGGCAAGCTTTGACCCCAAGCCGCTGACGCATAAGAGCGGCAACGGAATGCACATTAATATTTCCCCGCGCTCACCTCGCGGCGGCGATGTTTTTTCCCCGTTTATGGCGGGAATAATGGAGCATATTCGCGAAATCACGCTCTTCCTCAACCCGACGGAGGGCAGTTACGAGCGCCTCGGCAGCCATAAGGCCCCGCGCTTTGTCTCCTGGTCGCCGGAGAACCGCTCCCAGCTCATCAGAATCCCGGCGTCAACGGGCGAGCGAAAGCGCTTCGAGCTGCGCTCGCCGGACCCGCTGACTAATCCCTATCTGGCGTTCGCCCTGCTCATCTATGCGGGACTCGACGGAGTAGAGCGCGGCCTCACGCCGCCGGAGCCGGTGGAGCTTGATCTCTTCTATGCGCCGGATAGCGTAACGCGAAAGCTTTTGCGTCTGCCCGCCACCCGCGCCGAGGCGGCAAGCTTAGCTGCAAGCAGCGACTTTGTGCGAAAGCACTTGCCGCAGGAGATTATTGATTTATTTGTCCAAGATAATTAGCATTAGCTGAATATCACTACCACTCAATGACGAGGGGAGGCGAAGGTGTGCTCAGGCAATCCGTTCCAAGCAATGTTTTAGTCGTATCGCGCACACCGAATGTCTCCGAGCTGCTGCGAGAGCTTTTTCCGCCCGAAAGGCTGGGAAGCGTAACAACCCTCCTAACCTGCGCGCAGGCAAAGCGTGCGCTATTGAGTGCTCAATATGACATAATCGTAATCAACGCGCCCCTCGCCGACGAATTCGGAAGCCGGTTCGCGCTAGACGCCGTTGCGGACACCTCCTGCGTTGTGCTCTTCATCTCGCCGTCGGAGCAATATGAGGAGCAGTCGGCAATGCTCGAGAGCTACGGCGTCCTGACGCTGGAAAAGCCGATCACAAAATCGGCGTTTTACGCCGCGCTTCGTCTTTCCTTGGCAATGCGCGAGCGCCTTCGCGCGATGGAGCGGAAAAATCAATCTCTGAACGACAAAATGGGCGAGCTGCGGCTCATTAACCGCGCCAAGTGGGCGCTTATTGAGGGGCTGAGCATGACCGAAAAGCAGGCGCACCGCTACATCGAAAAGCAGGCGATGGATATGCGCCTATCCAAGCTTCAGGTGGCCGAGAGCATTATCAGGACATATGAAAAATAAGAAAGCAGCGACCAAATCAGCTGCTTTCATGAGGGAGACTTTTCAAATGACCAAATATATCTTTGTAACGGGCGGTGTTGTTTCCGGACTCGGAAAGGGCATAACGGCGGCAAGCCTGGGTCGCCTTCTGAAGGCGCGAGGACTCAAGGTCGCCGCGCAGAAGCTTGACCCCTACATAAACGTCGACCCCGGAACGATGAGCCCCTATCAGCACGGGGAGGTTTTCGTCACCGCCGACGGCGCGGAGACCGATCTCGACCTCGGACACTACGAGCGGTTTATCGACGAGGATTTGAACAAATATTCAAACCTCACCACAGGAAAGGTATATTGGAACGTCCTGACCAAGGAACGCTCGGGCGACTTTCTGGGCGAGACGGTACAGGTTATCCCCCACATCACGAACGAGATCAAGGACTTTATTTATTCCGTCGGCGCAAACACCGGCGCGGACATTGTTATAACCGAAATCGGCGGCACAACCGGCGACATTGAGAGCCAGCCCTTTCTGGAGGCCATAAGGCAAGTGGCTCTGGAGGTGGGGCGCGAGAGGGCGCTCTTCATCCATGTCACCCTCGTGCCGTTTTTGCGCGGCTCTGAGGAGCACAAGTCAAAGCCCACCCAGCACTCCGTGAAGGAACTTCAGGGCATGGGCATAAACCCCAACATCATCGTCCTGCGCTGTGACGAGCCGCTCGAGTCCGGAATCTTCCGGAAAATTTCAATGTTCTGCAATGTCAAGCCCGACTGCGTAATCGAAAACATGACCCTACCGGTGCTCTATGAAGCGCCCATAATGCTAGAGCGCAGCCGCTTTTCAAGCGTAGTCTGCCGCGAGCTGAACATCGCCGCGCCCGAGCCGGATATGCACGACTGGGAGGAGATGGTCGAGCGTATAAAGGCGCGCAACAAGACCGTCACAATCGCGATTGTCGGCAAATATGTCCGGCTGCACGACGCCTATCTCTCCGTCGCGGAGGCTCTGCGCCACGCCGGTTACGAGAACGGTGCTTATGTGGAGATTGAATGGGTCGACAGCGAGAATGTTACCGACTACAACGCCGCGGAGGTTTTCGCGGATGTGGACGGCATTCTCGTTCCCGGCGGCTTCGGCACCCGCGGAATCGAGGGAAAAATCTCAGCGGCGCGCTATGCCCGCCTGAACAACGTCCCCTATCTCGGAATCTGCCTTGGAATGCAGATTGCGGTTATCGAGTTTGCCCGCAACGTCTGCGGTTTGGAGAAAGCCAACTCCGGTGAGTTTGACGCGGACACGGCCTATAAGGTAATTGACTTCATGCCAGACCAGTTCGAGAGCATCGCCAAGGGCGGCACCATGAGACTCGGCAACTATCCCTGCGCCGTCGTGCCCGGCTCCGTGCTCGAGCGCTGCTACGGGCAGAGCCTGATTCTCGAGCGCCACCGCCACCGTTATGAGTTCAACAACGATTTCCGTGAGCTGATGACTGAAAAAGGGCTTGTCATCGGCGGCGCCTCCCCCGACGGCAGGATTGTCGAGACTGTCGAGCTGCCCGAAAACCGCTTCTATGTCGCCGTCCAGTTCCATCCGGAGTTCAAGAGCCGTCCGAACCGCGCCCACCCGCTGTTTAAAGGCCTAATTCAAGCTTCGCTTGATTAGCCAGATAACAGATAATAGATAATAGATAATAGATAACAGATAGGTAGAGTCGCAAAGCGACACATTATTTCGCGCACGGCGCGGGAGAGATACTACGTTACAAAAATCGGCGCGGAGAAATCCGCGCCGTTCTTTTTGTGTTTTGAGGCTTTCTTACGCCATGAGCCCTGCCGCTCTGAGCGCGGCAAGAATAGCGTTTATCTGAGTCGCGTTTTCCTCTGACGTTGCGGTTGAGGGATCTGCGATGTCCGCGACGTCTGCCGCCGGTTCAGCGGGGCCGGTCGGGCCGGTGGGACCCGTCGGACCGGTATCGCCGGTAGCACCTGTAGCGCCGGCAGGGCCGGTGGCACCTGTAGCGCCGGCAGGGCCGGTGGCGCCGTCGGGGCCGGTGGCGCCGGTTCCCGCAGGACCGGTAGCTCCCGTCGCGCCGGCAGGGCCGGCGGGGCCGGTGGCGCCGGTTCCGGCAGGGCCGGTGGCGCCTGTCGCGCCGTGAATGCCCTGAGGGCCTTGAATACCTTGAGGCCCGGTCGGGCCTGTCGGACCCATTCTACCGGGGCAGCCCTGAGGACCTCTCGGTCCGGGTGGGCCAACGACGTACTGAACATTCGCAGGCGAACTCGCCGTATAACAAGGCGAGGCAGAAGTGCTGCCGCTGCCGGAAGTGCTGCCGCAGCCTGAAACGCGGGTAGTATTACAATTGTTTCTATAATCCATAAATGATCCTCCATATGTGGGATACTACACTCTATTCGCGGATATGAAAATCTGTTATCGCCCCCATCTGCGGCAGGCCGCCGCAAAATTGGAATGTCAAATTAAAAACCCGCGACTTTCGTTTTTCTCGATAGCCGCGGGCATTGTTGCGTTGTAAAAATAATTTGAGAAGTAAAGGAATCGAGCTTCACGCAACATCTATCTATTATCTATTATCTATTATCTGTTATCTGTCATCTGCCTTACTGCTTTCGCCATAAGGCGCTCTTCCTCCGGGTCAAACAAGAAGTGAAAGCTCTCTGGCAGAATCGTAACCTCCGCGGCGGGCTGGAGCTTCAGCGTCAGCTCGGGAACGCTGCGCGCGACAATCTCGTCCTTCGTAAAGTTAAAAACCAGCAGCCTCGCCTTGAGCTTGGGCAGCGCCTCACGCGCCTTCGCGGCTATTTTAAGCAGCTCGAACTGATTCGGCATGACGGAGAAATACTTCCCCGCTCCCCTGACCGGCACTCCGGAAAGCCGCCGCGACGCAAGTATTTTCAGGGAATCGTCGGGTCGGGGCGAGCGCGCCGTCTTATTCATCATCGAGACCCACTCCGGCGTAAGCGTAACCCGCAGCGGAAAGGCGATTGCTACCACCGCCGAGACCTTTTTCGGCTGCTCCGTCGCGGCGATAACCGCCAGAAGCCCGCCCATGGAGTGCCCGACAATTACAATGCGCTCATAGTCTCGGGACAAATCCCGAAGCCGCTGCCTGACGCCCGCCAGCCAATCCTCAGCGTCCGCCTCGCAAAATTCGGCAACGCTTTTCCCGTGCCCCGGCAGCGTCAGCGTATGGATGTCCGCGCCGGAGCCCTCGAGCAGCGTTTTCATCCCCTCGAATTGCTTCGGCGAACCCATAAACCCGTGTATAAATAAAATAGCGGCGTCAGTTGTCAAGCGTCAAGTTCTCCAACAATTCAAGCTCCTTGGCCAAATCTATCCTCGGGAACAGGGTCTCGCCCTTTGTGACGGCGGCGTCGGGCGAAAGCACACCGAAGACGCCCGCCTTCTCCCAAGAAGTATCCTCCTCTGATACACCCAGCTGCGCGAAAACCTTCTGACAGCTATCCGGCATGAAGGGCTTCAGAAGACTGCAGGTCACCCTAACGGTCTCGAGCAGATTATACAGCACCGTCGCAAGTCTAGCCCTGCTGCCCTCGTCCTTAGAGAGCACCCAAGGCGCGGTCTCGTCGATATATTTATTCGCGCGGGAGGTAACCCGAAAGACCTCAATGAGCGCTGCCTGAGTCTCAAAGGCGTCCATCCTCTGCTTATAAATATCCCGCAGTGCGCCCGCCATGGAGATAAGCTCCGTGTCCGGCTCGCCGCTCTCGCGCTGTGTCGGCAGCTTTCCGCCGAAATATTTTACTACCATCGCCACCGTGCGCGAGACTAGATTACCGAGGTCGTTTGCCAAATCAACGTTAATCCGCGAAATCAGCGACTCGTTACTGAAATTGCCGTCGCTGCCCAGCGGAAACTCCCGCATTAGGAAAAAGCGAAGAGCGTCCACGCCATAGCGCTCGGAGAGCAGGAGCGGATCGACAACGTTGCCCCGGCTCTTGCTCATCTTTCCGCCGTCCAAGAGAAGCCAGCCGTGGCCGTAAATCTTCTTAGGCAGCGGCAGACCCAAACTCATGAGCATAGCAGGCCAGATTATCGAGTGAAACCGGACAATCTCCTTGCCCACCATGTGCACATCCGCCGGCCAGAACTTCTCAAAGTCATGATATTCCCCGTTGCCGTAGCCGAGCGCCGAAATATAGTTGCTCAGCGCATCCACCCAAACATAGACTACGTGTCCGGGGTCAAAATCCACGGGAATTCCCCAGGTAAAGCTCGTGCGCGAGACGCATAGATCCTCCAGCCCCGGCTTTATGAAATTGTTCACCATCTCGTGAACGCGGCTGCGCGGCTCAAGAAAGTCCCCGTTCTCGAGAAGCTCCTGCAAGGCCGGAGCATACTTGGAGAGCCGGAAGAAATATGCCTCCTCCTCGGCGTCCTTAACCTGCCTTCCGCAGTCCGGGCATTTCCCGTCTGTGAGCTGGCTGTCCGTCCAAAAGCTCTCGCAGGGCTCGCAGTATTTGCCCCGATAAACGTCCTTATAGATATCGCCGTTGTCGTGGAGCTTACGGAAAATATTCTGAATCGCCTCGACGTGATATTCGTCCGTCGTGCGGATGAAGCGGTCATAGGAGATGTTCATGAGCTTCCAGAGGTCTAAAATTCCGCCCTCGCCCTGCACAATCGCGTCCACAAATTCCTTGGGAGAAACGCCTTTTTCCCGCGCCTTGGTCTCGATTTTCTGACCGTGCTCGTCTGTGCCCGTAAGGAACATGACATCATAACCGCACATTCGCCTGTAGCGGGCGATAACGTCTGTGGCAACAGTGCAATAGGCGTGCCCGATGTGCAGCTTTGCCGACGGATAATAAATCGGTGTGGTGATGTAAAATGTCCCCTTCTCCATGTGTCCCTCCAGTGTTACTTATCTTTTTTCGTCTCTCGTTCTCTTTATCTATTATCTAATATCTATTATCTATTATCTGCCTGCTCCACCGGTCCCACCGGATCGGGAGGCGGCTCCGGCGGCGACTCAATCGGCGGCGGGTCGACCGGCGACTCCACCGGCGGCGACTCTACGGGGGTGCTCGGACTGGGATTGACCGGCACGCTCGGACTCGGGCTTCCTCCCGGACTCGGACTCGGGCTTTGACTCGGGCTCTCGCCCGGGCTTTCGCTCGGCTCTTCCTCTTCGTCGTCTGTGTGGTAATAGTAGCGGCTGCGCGACTCCTCCGTCCGGCTTATGAGATTGCCGTCCCTGTCATAGACAACGCGATAGCTCACCGCGCCATAGCCGTCGGCGAAGGAGAGCGGCTGGGTCTCCATCTCGACCCTTATTCCCTCAGGATTCGAGCCGTGAATCTTGACCACGCAGGTATTAGAGGCACTGTCCACATAGGCCTCGATCTTTATGGGATATTCGCTGCTGTTGACGAACTTAAAGTCGGGCGAGGGCCAGCTCACCGTCGCGTCCAACCCCGCCGGAAGATAGTCCACGCCGAAATAGTGGCACAGGCGGTTCGTAATTTTAAGGTTGCTGATGAGCGTGCAGTAGTAGAGCGTAGACGAGACCTGGCAGATTCCTCCGCCCACCTCGGTAACGACCTCACCGTTATTATAGGCTCCCGCGCCCATATAACCCTTCTCCGTCGTGCGCTGACCGACAGTTCCGTTGTATGAAAACTCGTCGCCGGGGTTCATCACCAGACCGTTAATCGCGGCGGAGGCGAGCTTTATGTTGTTGATTCGCGCATAGCTGCTGCCGCCGAGAGAAGTGCTCTTCTGTGCCAGAATCTCCGAAAAGAGCATAGAGCTTAAGCTCTCGCTCGTTACATCCGGCTGCAAAAGCTCAAAATCTATGCGGACTATATCGCCGAATTCCGCCGCGTCCCAAGCCGCCTGAGCGGCAATGACGTCAAATTTGCGCCCGACCACGGACTGCGTGACGGACTGCGTCGCGGGCTCGTAGACCGCGTTCACCGGCTCGCGGTAGACGGTGTCATAGAGGGTTTGTACGTCTATTCCCGACATACCCGATACCTCCTCGTCTGCCAACTCATAGGTCACCGGCGAGAAGTCTCCCGCCTCAAGCTTCTCCATGACGAGTGCAAAAATCAGCTCCTCGTCCAGCAAAACCGTAGTCGCACCCTTGACAACCGTCATATAGTCGTCATAAATGTCCACACTCGTGTCCATGAGCAGGGTCTGCGCCTCATGCGCCGCGTCGGCAATCTTCTCGCGAATGGCTTCCTCGTCGGGCTCAGCAACGTCAGAGGCCTTCAGCTCAATCTTGCCCATTAGAGCGCGCAGATATGTAGTTGTATCGTCCAGAAAGCCGCCGCTGTGGCAGAAGTCATATACATAGGCCGCCGCGTCCGGCGCGGACATGTAGAAGCCGGCGTCGTCGGCGCTTATGCTCAAAACCACGCCTGCGGGCAGGGTAACCTCCAGCGTCTCGTCGTCGTCCGTCCCAACCCCCGCCTCGGTGAGCGCATCCGCCGCGCCCGCCGCGTCGAGTCCCGAGAGGTCAATGCCCTCCCAGAAGACGTGCGGAAAAATACTCTCCGTGCCGGTGGCATGGGCGCCCACGCCCACGAAGGCGACAAGCAACGCCGCCACGGCAAGAGAGGAAATCACCGCAACGCGCCGTCCGATGCGCTTTTTGTCGCCGCGCGGAGCCTTCTCGCCCCTAACCTTCGCCGCCTTATGTGTCTTTTGCGCCTGAGGCGGCTTGGCGGCCTTTGGCCTGTTCTTTTTGTGTGAATCGCCCGATAGTTTCATTGTTTCTCCCTCACGAATCCTGTGGGGGTGGCGCCGCTTAAATCCGCGCGGATTTATTCGGTCCTCCCGGCTGTGTCTATTGTGTCCGTAATCCACGGATTAGCATACATTTTTTCCTGCGATTGCGCCTCTAAAAGAGTGCCTATCAGTATATTTGAGAGCAAAAATCCGGAGGATGTAAAGCGCCACCTGTCTTTATAGCGTTTTGCCCAGCCCTTTTTCTCATATTCCTCAAAAAGATACTCAATCTTGTCGAAGCCGCTGCGATAGAGCGCGGCATATTCCTTCCTCGAGACCCCCGCGACCGTCCTCATACCCAGCATGAGATATTCAGACGCCGCGTCCAGCCTAGAAAGCCTCTCATATTCGTCCAGCAGGCTCTCGCCGCTCTCCACGCCCTCGATATAGTCCTCCACATCCCGCACGAAGCTGTAACGCACATTCTCAATGCAGGAGTGCGCGGCGGGTCCGAAGCCCATATAATCGCCCAGCCGCCAATATTTAATGTTATGGCGGCTTTTAAAGCCGCGACGCGCGAAATTTGAAATCTCATACTGCCCGAAGCCAAAGCCCAAGAGCATGTCCGTCATATAGAGATACATATCCGCCTGATCGTCGTCGCTCGGAAGAAGCCCCTGCTCGCGAAACTCCAGCAGTCTTGAGCCCTCCTCCAGCTTCAAGCCATAGCAGGACAGATGCTCCGGCCGCAAGAGGGCAGCCTTTGTGAGAGTGTCCGCCCAGTCCTCCCGCGTCTGCGTCGGCAGACCGTAGATGAGGTCGAGACTTAAATTCTCAAAGCCCTCCGCCCGAATCAGGCTCACCGCCTGCTTCACCTGCTCGAAATTATGCCTTCTGCCTATTATATGCAGAATTTCATCATTAGCCGACTGCATCCCGAGAGAAATTCTATTTACTCCCTCGCTTTTAAGCAGCTGCAGCTCAGAAGCTCGTACATCGTCCGGGTTCATCTCCACCGTCACCTCAGCGCTTTTGAGCACCTTGGCGTTGTTCTTGAGGGCGTTGAACACCCGGCAGAGCCTCTCAGCCCCAAATAGGCTGGGCGTGCCCCCGCCGAAATATACCGTGTCGATGTAATAAGGCTCCATCTGCGCGGCGGACTCGGTTATATGCCGCTCCAGAGCCTCGAGATAGCGATCCATCAGGTTCTTGTCGCCGTCCACGGAATAAAAATCGCAGTAGGCACACTTCCCGGAGCAAAAGGGCAGGTGAATATAAATTCCCAAAAATTTGTCCATTATTTTTTTCTCGCAATTTATAGGGTAAAGAGAGCTACTAAAATAATTCACATATGAGTTCCGTATACTCCGTCGGATCCTCCGGCGTCAAGCCCGCAATGAGCAGCGCCTGCGCATAGAGAATTTTCGCCAGCTTTTCCGCCCTCGGCCTGTCGGTCTCATACGCTTCGCGCAGAGCCTCAAAGGCTCTGTGAGAGGCGTTCAGCTCCAGAACGCGCTTAGCCTTAATCTGCGCGCTCATCTCGTTCTTGAGACTCACGAAATACTTCTCCATCTCGAGCGAGATGTCCCCGTCCGTCGTGAGATAAACCGGATGGCTCTTGAGCTTGTGGCTGAGCCTGACGGTCTCGACCTTTTCGCCCAGAAGCTCTTTGATAAAATCTAGTAGCTGCCGGTTTTCCTCCTGCTTTGCCTCGGTCTCGGCCTTTTCTTCGCCGCTCTCGAAGCCCAAATCGTCAGTTGTAACGTCGCAAAACGGAATATCCTCAAATTTCTCCATACGCCGAATTACAAAATCGTCCACATCGTCCGTCATATAGAGCACTTCATATCCCTTATCGCGCACGGCCTCCGTCTGCGGAAGATTTTCCGCGCGGGCTATATTATCAGTACAGACGTAATAGATTTTCTTTTGTTCCTCGGGCATCTTTTCCTTATATTCCCTCAGCGGAATAAGCTTTTTCTCGCGGCTGGAATAGAACATCAGCAAATCACGGAGCAGGTCGCGCTTGTCGCCGAACTTAGAGAGCATCGCATACTTAATCTGCACGCCGAAGGCCGCCCAGAACGTCTCATATTTCTCCGGCTCTTCGTTCATGAGCCGCTGCAGCTCCGAGCTGATTTTCTTTTCAAGGTTGTTGCGAATCATCGTCAGCTGCCTGCTGTGCTGAAGCATTTCCCGGGAAATATTCAGCGAGAAGTCGGGGCTGTCCACCACGCCGCGCACAAAGCGAAAGGCCTCCGGAACCACATCCTCGCAGGCTTCCATAATCATGACTCCGCTCGAATATAGCTGCAGACCCGGCTTAAACTCCGACGTAAAGAAATTCGTCGGCATACGTCCGGGAATAAAGACCATCGCGCGATAGGAGACCTGCCCCTCTGCGTTCACGCGCACAAGCGACAGCGGCTTTTCATAGTCGAAGGCAAGATTTTGATAAAACTCGTCTAGCTCCTCTTCCTTGACCTCGCTCTTGTCGCGCTTCCAAATGGGAACCATGCTGTTAATGGTATCCTCGCGCTCGATGGACTCAAGCTTCGTCTCGGGCTTGCCATCAGAATCCGTCTGCCCGGTGGGAACATCTTTAAAGTCGCGCACGCGCAGCTTAATCGGCCAGCGGATATAGTCGCTGTATTTCTTCACCAGCTGACTCAGTGTAAATTCGTTCAAGAATCTTGTGTATTCGCGCTCCTCGGCGTCGGGCTTAATGTGGAGAATAACGTGTGTGCCGAAGCCCTCCTTCTCGCACTCGTCGATGGTGTAGCCGTCGATACCCGTGCTCTCCCACTTATAGGCCTTCTCGGAGTTATAGGCCTTAGAGATCACCGTCACCTTGTCCGAAACCATAAACGCTGAATAAAAGCCCACGCCGAATTGACCGATGGTCTCGACGTCCTGAGCCTCGCCCTCGGCGGCTATGTCCTGCCTGAACTTAAGGGTGCCGCTCTTTGCGATAACGCCTAGGTTGTTTTCAAGCTCCTCCTTCGTCATGCCGACGCCGTTGTCGTCTACGGTGATGTACCGCTCCTCCTCCGAATAGTCGAGCCGTATGCGAAAATCCTCCCGCGTAAGGCCGACATTTTCGTCCGTGAGCGAGATATAGCAGAGCTTATCAATCGCGTCGCTGGCGTTGGAAATCAGCTCGCGCAAAAAAATCTCAGGGTGTGTGTAGATGGAGTTGATCATGAGGTCAAGAATTCTCTTGGATTCTGTCTTAAATTGCTTCTTCGCCATGTGTAAAGCTTCTCTCCTTTTGTTGTACTTCGGGCACAATCGCCCATACCTCAGCCATTTTAAATCTATCTAACTATTCTATCATATAATAAGTATTTTTCAATACCAAAATAATACAATTTGGAAACAGTAATTTTTCGTGTTCCGCACGGGGACGTTTTTTCCCTCGCCACCGGCGCTGGATGATTTTTCCGTGCTCCGCACGGGACGTTTTTTCCGTGCTCCGCACGGGGACAAAAATAGCCGCTCCTGATGAAGCGGCAGATAAATCGGCGTTGCCACGCCGGAGGTTTGTAGCTGTCGCTGAGGCGACAGCGGAGACGTCCGCCGCACGGCGGCGGGGACGTTGGTTAGCTGTCGCTATGGCGACAGCGGAGACGCGCCGCAGCCGCGGCGGGGCGTCCTCGCCGGACGGGCGCCCTACGCGGGCAGCGTACAAGGGGGACTTTCTTTGCGAAGAAATGTCCCCCTTGTAAATCCCCCAAAGAAGGGGCCCAATGACGCTTCGCTCTGTTGGAGCGCGCCGCTCGCAAGCTCGCGGTCGTTGCCCGCTCTCTTACTTCGTAACGGTCGCTACTTCCGTGGGTACGAAGTTGGGACGAGGTTTGAACCCCTTCGTCCTTCGTCCCTGCCTCAACTCTTCGTCATTGCGGGCTTGACCCGCAATCCCACTCGGCTTCCGCCGCTGTCCGCAGCCCACCGCACCCGTAGGGACGCGCATTGCGCGTCCGCGCCGCTTCCTCAGAAGCGGCAATTCTCGTCCCTGCTCGTGACCACCAGTCCCGGTAGCCAGGGTTCCAAGGGGCTGGCTCGAAGCCCCTGTTATCGGCGAAAACCTGTTTTCGCCGAAGAGGAGAAGCAGCGCAATGAGCGAGCTTTCGCGCACACTCTTGCGCGGA